>JAJQES010000121.1 GCA_021201565.1 Tannerellaceae bacterium | reverse complement strand
TATTTTTGGTAGCACAAAATTAGAAATGTTAAAATCGTATTCTTTACTTTGGCAGTTAAATAAATAAAAAATGAAAAATGAAAAGTAAAAAACAAGGGGGGTTTATTACACTTTCCATTTTTCATCCTTTAACCGGGCCTTTTTATAGTGCTGACAGGATTTGTGACTGCAACAGGGTAGCCTTTTCTATGGAGGCTTTGCTATTGGAATTGATATTGTATAATTCTGGTACCGGAATGGAAATTGTGGTGCCTACCGGAATGTTATTCGGGTCTTTTATGACATCTTTGTTGTATTCATACAAATAGACCCAGAATACTTTATTTCCATAGTATTCCAAAGCAATGAGTGTCAATCTGCTACCGGGTTGTATCTGAATATTGGTAATTACCTCACCGGCTTTTTCTGCCGGGTTAAGGGAATTGGGTAATTCCTCCTCTTCCGGCATAGTCCCTTCTGTATCCGGAAAAACGTCTTCTTCTATAGATAATGGATCAGAAGCTGTTAGCATTTCGTTGATCAGGTTATCGGCAATAGAGTCCGCCACAATGGCAATGTCACGGTTGGAACGGTTCCAGGCCATGAGGGAATCCCGGTTCAGAAAGAAAAAGCTTCCAGACCCGGTTGCGATAAGGAGTATGGCCGCAATCCAGATCGTCCGTTTATTGCCGGGTTTTGTTGGTGTGGGTGAAGTGTTTTGGATGGATTCCGGTTCCGGTTGGGGTTCTACTTTGGGGATAAAGTATCCGGGACGCATATCTTCGTCCTGGGTATCCCCGGCTGTCTCGTCCGGTATTGGTTCCGGGGAGTCGTCTGCTATAATTTCTTCTTCAATTTTTTCAGGTTCTTCTGTTATTTCTTCCGGTTCCTGCTCCGGTTCTTCCACCGCCGGAGGGACTGGCTCGTCTGTTACAGCCTCTTCTGCTACCGGTTCTTCTATCGCCGGAACGGGCTGTAAGACTTCCGGTTGTGGTTCTTCCTTCTCTTCCGGGTGTTCGTGTACCAGCGAGGCTGTATCCACATGGTCACTGATTTCAACGGTTTCAAAGAAGGAGAATGGTTTATTGACTTCGTCTTTCAACTCTTTGTCGGGAGTGAAAGAGAATTTATAATGTCCCGGGATCACAATACGGTTTCCGGTGTTTACATCTATACTTTGGCGGTCCTGTACTTCTATTACTTTAAAAGTTCCAATCCCTTTGATTTTTACTATTTTATCCTGAAAGGCGGCTTCCCTGACAACCAGTACGAATTCTTTCAGAAAACGTTCTGCGCTTTTCTTGTCTTTACCGGTATATTCTGCTAATAAACCAGCTATTTCAGGTATAGATAACCGATTATTCATTGTTTGATGCTTCTTTTAGTTTACCTTTTACTGTGGTACCGGGCTTAAAAACCGGTACTAATTTGGGAGGTACGAGGTAACGTTTGCCATTGGCCGGGTTCACAGAAATCCTTTCGCCTTTCTTCTTGGCTTCAAATTGTCCGAATCCCTGTAAATTAATGGTATCGTTGTCTACCAGACGCGAACTAATAACAGAACCCAATCCTTCGAGTAGCTCTTCTATCTCTGCTGGTTTTATATCCAGCCTTTTCGACAATTCGGTTATTAATTCTTTGTTCTTCATATCTCCTTATCTATTAGCAGTGAGTAGTGTAAGTCTAATGGTATTTTAATGGGCGATATTACTTCTTTTTTTGTAATTAAGCAAGTTTTCATCTGCTTTTTTGTGTTTTCTCCGGTGAAAATAGGTCTGCGAAACTGTTTAAATAGGTCTGCGAAACTTATTTGACGGGTCTGCGAAAGTATAAGACAGTTTCGCAGACCCGCTGATTAAGTTTCGCAGACCTAATGGAACATTAAGCCAGGATATGTCCGTACAGATCAAATTCTTCTGCCTGGGTAATCTTTACCTGGTAGAAGTTTCCCTGTGTCAATGGGGTCTCTTTGGAGATCAATACCTCCGGGTCTACCTCCGGGGAATCGTATTCGGTACGTCCGATGTAATACGCTTCTTCTTCCCGGTCAATGATTACTTTCAGGATTTTTCCCACTTTTTCCTGATTGATTTCCGTTGCCACCTGTTGCTGGAGGCGCATGATATATTCGAGCCGTTCCTGTTTGGTGTCCGGCCCGATTTCATCGCTGTAATTTTCGTATGACCAGGTACCCTGTTCATGGCTATATGCAAAGGCTCCCATGCGTTCAAACCGGATATCCCGTACAAATTGGGCCAGTTCTTCCACATCCTGTTCTGTTTCACCCGGATGGCCTACCATCAGGGTGGTCCGCAGGTGAATGCCGGGAACTTCTTCCCGGATACGTTGTAACAGTTGGTAGGTAGCTTCTTTGTTGATGTTCCGGCGCATTTTTTTCAGCATTGGGTCGCTGATGTGTTGCAGGGCTATATCCAGGTAGTTACAGACATTGTCGCGTTCCCGCATGACACGTAGCAAATCAAACGGAAAGCGTGCCGGATAGGCATAGTGTAGCCGTATCCATTCTACACCGGGTATATCCGAAATGCGTTCGACCAGTTCCGGGAGGGCCAGCCGTTTGTACAGATCCAATCCGTAGTAGGTAAGATCCTGGGCGATGACCTGAAATTCTTTGACTCCTTTCGCTACCAGTGCCTGTACTTCTTCGACAATGGTTTCCATTGGGATGGATTGGTAACGTCCGGTAATAATAGGAATGGAACAATAGGAACAGGTGCGGTTGCATCCTTCCCCGATCTTCAGGTAGGCATAGTGCTGAGGGGTCGTGATCACCCGGTCTGTGGCCAGCTCCTGGTGGTAAGCTTTTCCCAGGTCCGTTAACAGCTCTTTCCAGTTGAATTTACCATAGAATTTATCTACTTCGGGAATTTCCTGTTGAAGATCGGACAGGAAGCGTTCGGACAGGCATCCCATCACGTATAAACGGCCGATTTGTCCTTTCTTTTTGGCTTCTCCTAACTCCAGGATCATATTTATGGATTCTTCCTGTGCATCCCCGATAAAACCACAGGTATTTACGACGACAATTTCACCGGTTATTTTGGACGGGTCGTGTTCTGCTGTGTAGCCATTGGCTACAAACTGACGCATAAGTTGTTCGGAATCCACCAGGTTTTTGGAACAACCCAGTGTAATGATGTCTACTTTGTTTTTGCGCATATAAGAATGAGTCTGTGATTTATTCCCCGAACAGGGAATTCACGAATTCTTTTTTATTGAATACCTGCAGGTCTTCTATACCTTCTCCCAAACCGATGTATTTTACCGGGATCCGGAACTGGTCGGAAATACCGATCACGACGCCTCCTTTAGCGGTTCCGTCGAGCTTGGTGACTGCCAGTGCGTTGACTTCGGTAGCTGCTGTGAACTGTTTGGCCTGCTCAAACGCGTTTTGTCCGGTGGAACCGTCTAATATCAACAGGATCTCATGAGGTGCGTCGGGTATGACTTTCTTCATTACATTTTTGATCTTGGTCAATTCGTTCATCAGTCCTATTTTGTTATGCAGACGGCCTGCGGTATCAATGATCACTACATCGGCATTATTGGATTTGGCGGAGTTGAGTGTATCGAATGCAACGGAGGCGGGATCGGATCCCATTTTTTGTTTTACAATGGGGACACCTACGCGTTCGCTCCAGATTCCTAACTGTTCTACAGCAGCTGCGCGGAAGGTGTCGGCAGCTCCCAGATAAACGTTTTTACCGGCTTTTTTGAATTGGTAGGCAAGTTTGCCGATGGTGGTGGTTTTGCCTACTCCATTGACACCGACTACCATGATCACATACGGCTTTTTATCTTCCGGCAATACGAAACCCTCCAGGTCTTCTGTTTTATTTTCAGTAAGCAACTGTGCGATTTCATCGCGTAATATGGTTGTTAATTCGTCGGTAGTTACATATTTATCCCGGGAAACCCGTTCTTCAATACGGTAGATGATTTTCAGCGTAGTATCCACGCCTACATCGGATGTGATCAATACTTCTTCAAGATCATCTAAAACATCATCGTCTACTTTACTTTTTCCGGCGATGGCTCGTGTTAATTTTGAAAAAACATTCTCCTTGGTCTTTGATAATCCTTTATCCAGCGTTTCTTTTTTTTCTTTGCTGAAGAAACTAAAAATACCCATAACTTAATATCTTACATTATATTTCAAGACTACGAAGATAGGATTAAATTGACAATTGACAATTGACAATTGACAATTTTCTTTTTCCTCATACTATTTTAGCCTTCATTTCTTATTGTAACCCCTCTCTTTAATTGTCAATTCTTTATTGTCAATTGTTCAGTTCAGTCCATTCTGTTTTTGTAGTCTTCGTAGGTGAAGGTACGAAGGATCTTTAATTGATCCTCTTTGGTCCATAGGACCAGGGAGGGATGAGGAATCCCATTGAACATATTGGTTTTTACTATTGTATAATGGATCATATCTTCAAAAATAATTTTATCGCCCGGCTGAAGGGGTTGGTCAAATGACCAGTCGCCCATATAGTCTCCGCTCAAACAACTGTTTCCGCCGATCCGGTAAGTGGTTTTCCCTTCTACTGCATCTGTTGCAAAACGGATCACGGGTTTGTAAGGCATTTCGAGGCAGTCCGGCATGTGACAGGTGAAGGAAGCATCTATAACAGCGGTTTGGATGCCGTGGTTTTCAACGATGTCAACCACTGTGGTTAACAGGAATCCTGTTTGCCAGGCAAAGGCGCTTCCCGGCTCCATGATAATTTCCAGATGGGGGTATCTGGCTTTGAAGGATTGTAGCAGGCGAATCAGATGTGCGGTGTCATATCCTTTCCGGGTCATCAGGTGGCCACCTCCCATATTGAGCCATTTGATGTGTGGCAGGAAATGGCCAAACCGTTTTTCTACTTCAGTCAGTGTTCTTTCCAGATCATAGGAAGTTGATTCGCATAAGGTATGAAAATGAAGGCCTTCTATGCCTTCCGGGAGGGTTTCTCCCAACAGGTCGCGTATAATGCCCATCCGGGAGCCGGGAGCACAGGGGTTGTAAAGGTCGGTTTCAACACCGGAGAATTCCGGATTGATCCGTATGCCGCATGAGACACGGTTCCCGTCTGCCTGTACCATGGGATAGAACCGTTGGAACTGGGAAAGGGAATTGAAGGTAACGTGGCTACTATATTTGAGGATTACCGGAAAGTCTGCTTCTGTATAGGCTGGTGAATAGGTATGTGCGGGACTTCCCATCTCTTCAAATGCCAGTTGGGCTTCAAACCGTGAGCTGGCGGTTGAATAACGAATATATTCCCGTACGATGGGAAAAGTTTTCCACATGGAGAACGCTTTGAAAGCCAGAATGATGGTAACACCAGCCTGTTCTGCGACGTTTTTGATCAGGCTCAGATTGTTTCTGAATAATTTTTCTTCCATCACATAACAGGGAGATGGTATTTGATTAAAATCGATCATTTATTTCGTTTTTATTTTACGCCTGCAAAGATAGGGATTTGATAAATGGAAATTGGAAAACCGGACATAAAAAGGCACAGAATTACGGAAAGTAATCTGTGCCTGCAGAAAGAAGTATAGAACGTTATTCTAATAGGCTAATACTGTTTTTGCAATCCAGGCAAATAGATTTGCCATAAGGATATCGGCATTGTTTCCTTCGATCGCATTACTTTCCGAAATAGCTTCTCCGGTATGGCTGGTTGAGAGATGTTTGCTATAGAAGTCAATATCCCCACAATAAACGATCTGGTTTTTAAAGTCAATTCCTAATACGACTCCCGCGGGATTATTTCCTTCAGCCTGTGTAACCAGTACCGGAGTAATGTTATGCCTGGCTGCTTCTTCCATTGTGATCAATCCGATTGTTGTGTCGTAGATACGCATCTTCATGTCTTCTGCAACTTTTCCAAATGGCCCGTTTACTATCATCTCCGGTGCTTCCGGATGAAGATGAGCGGAGATTTCTTCAGGCGAAACCGAGGAAAATTTGTATTGGGTAGTTGTCAATCCGAATTCTGTTTTTAGATGTGCATTGAGATTGGTATTGTCATAATGGAAGATCAACACCCGGTTTTTACTTGACTTTACCCAGTTATAAACGGTCTTTGCTGTTGTTTTGGAAGGTTCGGCGGGATAAGGAAAATGAAGAACATCAAATAGATTTGCCGTCGTAACCGGTATCTCAGCATCGGTTCTGCCTCCGAACAGAAATCCGTCAAAATGAATTGTACCCATAGGACCGAAATTTTCCTTGTTATTTAATTTACTGACAAAGTGTTTGGTGCGTTCTCTTGCCTCCTGCGTTACCCCTAATATCTGGCTTCCGAATCCTCCGATTTCTTCTACACGGGCGCTAAACAGGTAAATGTGCCTGGCGCCGGAACGGGCTATATCCTGTTCGATCCAGACCTGGACATGCATTCGTCCGGCTTCGATGCGAAAAGAGCCTGTGAAAGGATCGGGATCCTGGTTTTCTATCTGTGATGTGATTTTAATGGTCCGGCCATTGGGGGAAACATCCATAGAAAAGAGGCCGTCAGGTGAAACAGAGGTATCTCCCCAGTTCATTTCACTCCCCAGAGGATCCCGCTCGTTGTTGTCATTCAGCCAATAGACCTTGTAACTATCCAGATCGGTGTCTACTTCAACGGTGGAGCTAAATCCTTCGTGGTAGTCCAGATGTACATGCCGGGTGGAAACACCCAGGTAATGATATCCGTCAAAAACCATGTGCATGGTATCTGAATTCCATTCTTTGATTATTACTTCTGCTTGTGAGGAGTCGTGGGTAGATGCTTCGCCGGGTTCACGCCAGCCGGGTCCAAGTACTTTCTCAATCTGAAAGACATACCGGTGGTTGCGCAACACCTGTCCGGAAAGTTCAGGTTTATTATCAGGAACAAAGTCCATCCGGTAATAGGTTGGAGTGGTATCTCCTCTGTAAATGCCTCCGATAACTACACAGGTAGCGCCTTCCCGTCTGTTTGATTCGGGTGTGATGGCGGATTCGGGGAGATAGATTCCGCCCATCAGGGAACTTCCATTCACTATCTGTGCGGGGGTATTTATGATGGCAGCAGCACCATCCGGTATGGAAGGAGAGGTTACTTTGTCATCGTCCAACGCTTCCGGAATGATCTGTATCTGGTTATTTGCCCGGTAAAGCTGAACGGATGTGAGTTCAAAATTTTCGGCAAAGTTTACGACATCTACCCGGGCTATTGAACGAACGAGAGCGGTCCGGAATGTTTCTCCTTCTTCAGTGATCCCATTGGGTAAAGATACTTCGCCAAACATGGGGAAGTCTGTATAAATTCCTTCTTCCGTGAATGCACGGTTGATTTTCTTTTTTATATTTTCTTCTGTTTCTTCCGGACTTATATTATTCAGGTAGGATTTTGAGTTAGCCAGGATATATAGTTTCAGCGGATTATCTGAGGCGGAAAGTAAGGCGTTGAAAATATAGAACTCATCTCCTTTTGATAGAGAACGTCCGTTGGTCCGGTATTTATACCGGAACCCATCACCGGTGTTTTCAAGTACTAACACGACAATTTCTTCTATATTTGTTTCATGCTCCAGCTCCACATTTCCGGAACGTGTTTTTTGAGGAATTCTCATGGAGGGGGCGGATACAGTCAGGTAGGCTGTAATCTGATCTTTATCCGGTTCTTCGTGTGAATAGTCAAAGTCCTCATTACAGGCAGTAATGAGTAAAAGGAGAATAAAGTAGAGTGATATTTGTTTGACTTTCATTGTCTGTTTGGTTTTTAGTTATAAACGAACATGTTTTTTTCTACAATTTGTTTACGTATTCCCGTTGTTGACGGAAGAATTTGTAACGATAGATATCGGCGCTTTGTGAAATCAGGATAGAAAAACGTTTCATAGAATCGGCCCATCTTTTCATGTTTTCAAATAGAATTTCATTATGGGAGGTGATCACATTCATTTCCTGTAGTTTAATAAAGCATAACTGCTGGTCAACCGCATCAATATAACTATAGGCTGTTCCCAGGTTTGTATGAGAAATGAAGATATCGACTTTACTGCCGTTGGGATGATAACCGGTGGTCGCTAATTCTTCCAGTTTATCTATCAAGGCGGACAAATCTTCTTTTAGCTTTTGCAGGCTTTCGGTTGAGATCAGATGGATCTCTTTGAAATATTCTATATCAG
>JAJQES010000281.1 GCA_021201565.1 Tannerellaceae bacterium | reverse complement strand
ACACCATGAATATCCCTAATTTATTTTTAATCATAACTTACAACTTTTTTTAGATTACAGAGGCATGTTATCGTGTTTCTTCGCCGGATTGCTTAATTTCTTGGTCTGCAATTGCTGTAAAGCACGGATGATCCGGAACCGGGTGTTACGAGGTTCGATCACGTCGTCAATGTAACCATATTGAGCTGCATTGTACGGATTTGCAAATGCCTTTTTGTATTCTTCTTCTTTTTCAGCGGCACAGGCAGCAGGATTTTCAGCAGCAGCCACTTCTTTTGCGAAGATAACTTCAACAGCACCACTGGGTCCCATCACTGCGATCTCAGCAGTAGGCCATGCATAATTCATATCACCACGCAGGTGTTTTGAACTCATTACACAGTAAGCACCACCATACGATTTGCGTAGTGTAACGGTTACTTTAGGAACGGTAGCCTCTCCGTATGCATACAATAATTTTGCACCGTGCAGAATCACACCGTTATACTCCTGGCCTGTTCCCGGAAGGAATCCCGGAACATCTACTAATGTAACCAACGGAATATTGAACGCATCACAGAAACGAACGAAACGTCCGGCTTTACGGGATGCATTGCTATCCAGACATCCGGCCATAATTTTAGGCTGGTTGGCTACGATACCAACTGATTGTCCGTTGAAGCGGGCAAAACCAACAATAATATTTTTAGCATAATCAGCGTGTACTTCGAGGAATTCGTTATTGTCAACGATCGTACCGATCACCTCATACATATCATACGCCTGATTAGGGTTGTCCGGAATAATTTCGTTCAATACATCATCCAGACGGTCAATCGGATCTTCGCAGGCCATTAATGGAGCTTCTTCCAGATTGTTTTGCGGCAGATAACTGAGGAGTTTGCGGATCAGTTGCAGTCCTTCTTCTTCAGTAGCTACTGCAAAATGAGCAACTCCTGACTTTGTAGAGTGAACGCTGGCTCCTCCGAGTTCTTCCTGGGTAACATCTTCCCCTGTTACGGTTTTTACTACTTTTGGTCCGGTAAGGAACATATAACTGGTTCCTTCGGTCATGATATTAAAGTCAGTCAAAGCTGGTGAGTAAACAGCACCACCTGCGCAAGGTCCAAAGATACCGGAGATTTGAGGTACAACCCCAGAAGCCAGAATGTTACGCTGGAAAATTTCTGCGTATCCGGCCAGCGCATTTACACCTTCCTGGATACGGGCACCGCCTGAGTCATTCAGTCCAATTACAGGAGCCCCCATTTTCATGGCCTGGTCCATTACCTTACAGATTTTCAACGCCAGAGTTTCAGATAAGGCTCCTCCGAATACTGTAAAGTCCTGTGCATAAATATATACCAGACGGCCATCGATTGTTCCGTAACCTGTCACAATCCCGTCTCCGAGGAATTTGGTTTTTTCAATACCGAAGTTAGTGGACCGGTGTTGAACGAACATATCAAACTCTTCAAAGCTACCTTCATCCAGTAGCATAGCGATACGTTCGCGCGCGGTGTATTTGCCTTTTTTGTGTTGGTTTTCAATTCTTTTTTCTCCACCACCAAGGCGTGCTTTTTCGCGAAGAGCGATAAGCTCTTTTACTTTTTCAAGCTGGTTACTCATTGTATTATGTATGATTTGTTATTAGTAAATTTCTTAGTTAGGTAGTTAGTAGTTGGTAGTCAGTAGTTAGTAGATTTCTTTTTTAAGCTTCCTACTAACTACTGACTACCAACTACTAACTACTTCAAAATATATTATTTGTCTGCCGGTTCCTGGCAAAGTTCTGTCAGGACACTGCAGGTTGATTTCGGATGCAGGAATGCGATTTCCAGACCTTCGGCTCCGCCACGGGGCGCTTTGTCAATCAGCTGAACACCTTTTGAGGCCGCTTCATCCAGAGCCTCCTGTACAGAGGGGACAGCGAATGCGATGTGATGAATCCCTTCTCCTTTTTTCTCGATGAATTTTGCAATTGTGCTGTCTTCGCTGGTTGGTTCGAGCAGTTCGATTTTGGTTTGGCCAATTTTGAAGAATGCGGTTTTAACTTTTTGATCTTCCACCACCTCAATGTTGTAGCATTTAAGGCCCAAAACTCCTTCGTAATAAGGTAAGCAGGCATCGATGCTTTTTACAGCGATACCAAGATGTTCAATATGTGTAATTTCCATGAGTTATGTGAATTAAAAAAAATATTAGTAATGTTCTTATTTTGTGGGCAAAGGTAAACATTCTTTTTATCCAATGAAGAAATATTTCTCTAATTTTCTTTCTTCCCGGAAGAAAAGTTAGAAACCGGAACATAAACCTTTTTGCTATATTTTTTTTAAGTTTGCAAAAACAAAAAACAATACTCTATGAGGTCTTTCTTTTACTCTCTTTTTTTGATTTTATTTCTGGGATGCCAAACTAAGGAAATGTCAGAACAACTTTTGTTATGGTATAATGAACCTGCCGCCAACTGGAATGAAGCTTTACCCGTTGGAAATGGCCGTGCCGGAGGAATGGTGTTTGGAGGTGTTGCAACTGAGCAGATCCAGTTCAATGAAAACACATTATATAGTGGGGATCCTACCACTGTATATAAAAATGTACAGGTAGCTCCTGAAATATTTGACCAGGCAGTGGAGTTACTCCGGAATCACCAGTATAAAAAAGCCACAGATCTGGTGTATACACATTGGACCGGCCGGTTACATCAATATTACCAGCCTTTTGGTGATCTGTTTATTATGCACGAGTTGCCGGAAGGAGAGGTTTCGGATTACCGCCGGGAACTGAATCTTTCCCAGGCAGTGGCACGAACTGTTTTTACCCTCAATGGGTATACTACCGAGCGGGAAGTCTTTGCTTCTCATCCGGATGATCTTATTATCATACGTCTGGTTACAGATGATCCGGCCGGCCTGGCCTTTTCTCTCAAATTTACCTCTCCCCATCCAACAGCTGTGCAGCAGGTAACCGGGGATAAGTTACTGTTGAAAGGGCAGGCGCCGGGCTATGTCGAAAGGCGTTCCTTTGAACAGATGGAAGCCTGGGGAGACCAGCACAAACATCCGGAATTATATGATGCGGATGGAAACCGCAAATTTGATAAACGGGTTTTATATGGGGATGAGATTGATGGAAAAGGAATGTTCTTTGAAGCTCAGTTACAACCTGTGTTTCCCGGTCAAAAAGGAATTATTTCAGCAACCGATTCGGGACTGTATATAACGGCTACAAAGGAAGTTTACCTGTTATTAAGTCCTGCGACCAGTTTTAACAGGTATGATAAAATCCCGGCTAAAGAGGAGGTGGACCCTGCCGTGAAAGCAGCTTCACTGATAGAAAAGGCGAAAAGTAAAAATTACGCAACTCTTAAAGAACGGCATACACAGGATTTTACGGCTTTATTTAACCGGGTTGCTTTCACGCTGGGTTCCAGTGCTGACAAGTTGCTTCTTCCTACGGATGAACGGATTATCCGGTTTAGTGATGAGCCTGATCCGGATCTGACTGCCTTATTATTTCAATTTGGACGTTACTTAATGATTAGCGGTTCACGTACCGGCGGACAACCTATGAACCTGCAGGGAATCTGGAATAAAGAGGTCGTACCACCCTGGAATTCCGGCTATACCATGAATATTAATACGGAGATGAATTACTGGCCGGCAGAGGTTACTAATTTACCGGAATGCCATGAACCCTTGTTCCGGTTGATTCATGAGTTGGCGGAAGCCGGATCAGAAACGGCCCGTCGTATGTATAACCGGCGGGGATGGGTAGCCCATCATAATACCTCTATCTGGCGCGAAACCTATCCGAATGATAATGTGCCGACTGCTTCTTTCTGGCCTATGGTTCAGGGATGGCTTTGCAGTCATCTGTGGGAGCATTATATGTTTACCGGTGATGAACAGTTTCTGGAAAAAGAAGCGTATCCCCTGATGAAGGGAGCCACTGAGTTTTTCTTAGACTGGCTGATCCCGGATGAAACAGGCTACTGGATAACTCCTGTGGGAATATCCCCGGAAAACGCTTTTTATGATGAGGGAGAACGGGCTGCGGTCAGTATGGCTCCGGCCATGGATATGGCCATTGTCCGGCAGCTATTTATGCAGACTTTAGCTGCTGCCCGGCAATTAAATATCCATCCGGAGTTACAGGCAGAGATCGCGGAAAAACTCCCCTTGTTGTTCCCATACCAGGTAGGAGAGAAAGGACAATTGATGGAGTGGATGTATGATTTTGAAGAGATAGAACCTCAACACCGGCATCTATCCCATCTGTATGGCTTTCATCCAGGTAACCAGATCACTGCTGACCAGACACCGGACTTATTTAATGCAGTCAGAAAAACACTGGAACTGAGAGGCGATGCGGCGTCTGGCTGGTCAATGGGATGGAAGATCAATTTCTGGGCACGGATGCTCGATGGGGATCATGCCTATCTGATTATCCGGAATCTTATAAACCCTGTTGAGTTTGGCCCTTCTCCTAAACGGGGCGGAGGTTTATATAAAAACCTGTTGGATGCTCATCCTCCTTTCCAGATAGACGGGAATTTCGGTTATACGGCCGGAGTGGCAGAAATGCTGTTGCAGAGCCATGAAGGATTTATCCGTTTGTTACCCGCTTTGCCGTCAGTGTGGCCGGAGGGAACCATTTCCGGTCTGAAGGCAAGGGACAATTTTGAGATTTCAATGAATTGGTCTGATGGCATTCTTCAGGAGGCAACGATCCGTTCTTTCCAGGGGAAACCATGCCGTATACGGACAACCGTTCCGGTACAGATGAAGAATATGCGTTCCTATCCTGTCCGGTTACATGGGAAAGAGTGGTACGAACTTGAGTTTGAGACAAAGAAAGGGGAAATTTATCATATTAAAAGAGATAAGAAATAACACCATGGAAAAACACTTGTTTTTAGGAGATGAAGCGATTGCCCGGGCAGCTATTGATGCCGGCTTGTCAGGGGTCTATGCTTACCCGGGGACTCCTTCCACTGAAATTACGGAGTATATCCAGCAATCGGCGGACGCGAAGGCTAAAGGCATTCACAGCAAATGGAGTGCCAACGAAAAAACAGCATTGGAGGCGGCTCTGGGTATGAGTTATGCCGGAAAGCGGGCGCTTTGTTGTATGAAGCATGTCGGACTGAATGTGGCGGCAGATTGTTTTATGAATGCTGCCATGACAGGTATAAATGGTGGGCTGATCATTGTAACAGCCGATGACCCTTCGATGCACTCTTCACAGAATGAGCAGGACAATCGCCTGTATGGTCACTTTGCCATGTTGCCTATGCTGGAACCGTCCAGCCAGCAGGAAGCCTACGATATGATCTATGACGGGTTTGAACTGTCAGAGAAACTGGGCTATCCCATTCTGTTACGGATCACCACCCGCCTGGCCCATTCCCGTGCAGGCGTAGTCACCCGTCCTCAACGGATACAAAATGAAATGCACTGTCCGGAAGATGGACGGCAACGGTATATTTTGTTACCTGCGTTTGCCCGGCAACGGTATAAAGCCCTGTTGGCAGCGCAGGATACTTTTACCCGGGAGTCGGAACTATCTTCCTACAACCGCTATCTGGATGCCTATGATAAACGGTTGGGGATTATCACAACCGGAATCACCTTTAATTATTTATCGGAAAATTATCCGGAAGGGTTTGAACATCCGGTCTTAAAGATCGGGCAATATCCTTTGCCCCGTATCCAGGTGGAAAAACTGGTGTCGGAGTGTGATGAGATCCTGCTGCTTGAAGAGGGGTATCCGGTAGTAGAGGAGATGATCAAAGGTTTTCTGGGAATGGGAAAGCCGGTGCATGGCCGGTTAGACAGTACCCTCCCCCGGGATGGTGAACTGACCCCTGATGTAGTGGGAAGAGCATTGGGGAAAGAGAATATGACCTGGTACGAAATCCCGGAAGTTGTAGAGCAACGTCCCCCCGCTCTGTGCCAGGGATGCGGGCACAGGGACCTGTTCGGGGCGCTGAATGAAGTCGTGGCTGAATATGAAGGAGCCAAAGTCTTTGGAGATATTGGTTGTTATACCTTAGGCGTACTTCCTCCCTTCCGTGCACTGGATACCTGTGTCGATATGGGAGCCGCCATTACGATGGCCAAAGGAGCCGCAGATGCCGGCGTTCATCCTTCTGTCGGAGTCATTGGAGACTCTACATTTACCCATTCCGGCATGACAGGGCTATTGGATTGTGTAAATGAAAATACGAATGTCACCATTGTCATTGCGGATAATGAAACGACTGCGATGACTGGCGGGCAGGATTCGGCAGGAACCGGCCGTCTGGAAGCGATTTGTCTGGGATTGGGAGTCGCGCCGGAACATGTGCGTACCTTTGTACCGCTTAAAAAGAATTACGAAGAGATGAAGCAGGTCATCCGCCAGGAAATAGAATATCCCGGAGTCTCCGTGATTATTCCCTGCCGCGAATGTATCCAGACGTTGAAAAGAAAGAGGAAAAAATAAAAATTAGTAGTTAGTAGCTGGTAGTTAGTAGTACACTCGCTGTGCTCGTTTAGTAGAAATACAAAGATTAAATGAGTCAAATGAATTCTACCAACTACCAACTACTAACTACCAACTACTAAAAATATGAAAACAGACATAATATTATCCGGTGTGGGAGGACAGGGCATTCTCTCTATTGCTGCTGTGATTGGTGAAGCTGCCCTGAAAGAGGGGTTATATATGAAGCAGGCCGAAGTACATGGGATGAGCCAGCGCGGAGGAGATGTCCAGTCTCATGTACGTATTTCAGACCAGCCGGTAGCTTCGGACTTGATTCCACGGGGACAGGCGGATTTGATTCTTTCGCTTGAGCCGATGGAAAGTTTACGTTATCTTCCTTATTTGAAAGAAGAGGGTTGGTTGGTGACTAATTCACAACCCTATATTAATATCCCAAATTATCCGGATCAGGAGAAGATCCTGGATGAATTAAATAAACTACCTCATACAGTGATCCTGGATGTAGAGGCTATCGCCAAAGAAGTAGCTACTGTCCGTGCGGCCAATATGGTGATGCTTGGGGCAGCTGCCCCTTTTATCGGGATCGAATATAATAAAATCGAAGAGGGAATCCGGCGTATTTTCTCCCGCAAAGGAGAAGAGACCGTAACGATGAACTTAAAAGCCTTACAGGCAGGATATGAAATAGCCAGGCGAAAGTAAAAAAGTTTATCTGGCCTGCTTTAGGAATGTAAAATCCGGGTTCTCTTTAGTTTATTTATAAGCATCTGTTTTACCTATCCGCATTCTTCCGGGTACTTCAGGTTGTACGGGTTGCCGGCGCAGGTCGTACGGGTTGTTGCGACAGCATATAGGACCTGTGCCGACAACCCGTACAACCTGTATCAGCTGGTACCCTACTTTATCCGGTGCTATTTGTCAAAAGTGGAATATAGCGTGGAAATAAAACAATTTTCCTCTCACATCTGTCTAATAAAAAAGAAGAGAACGTATGAAAGAGAAAAGAAAAGTTGTTTTATTAGCCGGTTTTGTTCTGTACTCCTTTTATTTGATTGCCCAGGAAGAAATGGGCAAAGTAGAAGTGGGGCAGGGAATACCGGAGTTTTCTGTGATAGATGAATATGGGAATAAATTGACAATAGGGCCTTATCTGGAAAAGGTGATACTGATCCATTTTTTTAATCTCTGGAATGAGAACACTTCCCGGGAACTGGAAGAGATAAAGAATGATATTTGGGAAAAATATAAAGATTATACCAATTTTGCTCTGATGGTTATAGGGGTTGAAAACAGGGATGATGAACTGTCCGCCTATAAGAAAAAAGAAGATATTCCTTTTTATTTGTATTCAGATCCGGTGGGTGAAATCTATGCGCATTTTGCATTGGGTGAGACACTTCCCCATACCTAGCTGGTAGATATAAATAATAAAGTTGTGCATATATTGAATGGTTACTCTCCGGGCCGTTTTGCGGATTTGGAAATTCTTTTGCGAAACTTACTGCATGCTACTCCGGTGTATGATGATCCCCGGCAGACAGAGGAATCTAATTTTGTTCCTGTCCTGCCTTTTCGATGAACTTCCCGGCTGATTACACATAAAGAGACAGATACGTCCGGAATTCTCAGGGAAGATATTATATTTGTAGGGAAATTTATTTTCAATAGAGTCTGTTAATTAAATCATTATATATGAAAAAGTCAATAC
>JAJQES010000259.1 GCA_021201565.1 Tannerellaceae bacterium | reverse complement strand
CTCCTTTGGAGGAATTGAAGGAGCTTGTTAGAGAAATAATAAACAAACAATAAACTAAAAAAACAATTTGTTATGGAACCAATTTTATTAGCCTATTTAGGTATTGCATTGATGATTGGATTGACCGGTATCGGTAGTAGTTATGGTGTGACTATTTGTGGAAACGCCGCGGTAGGTGCCTTAAAAAAGAATCCGGATGGAATGGGTAGTTACATTGCATTAAGTGCACTTCCCAGTTCACAGGGTTTGTATGGATTCGTAGGGTATTTCCTGCTGCAGGGTTTTCTGGTGGAAAGTATAAGTATGTGGACTGCTGCTGCTGTATTCGGAGCCGGGTTAGGGCTCGGACTTGTAGGTCTGTTCTCTTCTATCCGTCAGGCACAGGTATGTGCAAATGGTATCCAGGGAGTAGCAGCCGGAAAAGATGTATTTGGTGGTACTATGGTATTAGCCGTATTCCCGGAGTTATATGCCATCCTTGCCCTGTTGGTACTGATTCTGATCAGCGGTACCTTACCCGCATAATAGAAAAACGGAATAAGCTGTCTTTTTAATGAGGCAGCTATCTTTTAAGGCACGGAACTATATTCGTGCCTTATTTATTTTATAGAGGAATAAAATATTTTTAAATACCCAAAAAAGACTGCGTCTGTAATTGATTATATTTGTCAGGGAATAATAAACCAACAAAAAGAGAAAGAAATGTTTTACTATTGGGATGGTTATGAAATAGACGGTTCAGATACAGACTTTGATCTGGTACTGCCCGAAACCCGTCAGCGGATTGATTTTGTGAAGTGCTTTCTATCTCTACCGCTCTTTTCTCCGGATATCTATATCGATAAATCAGCTTATAAACCAGCCGACAAAGATCTTATGGCACGCCTGTTTAATTGGTTCAAAGGGTCTGCCGGTTCTGAAACGGACATGCAGAAAATTACGATTGAAAATGCATTGGAACTGGTAGAACAGTGGCCGGAAGTAACGTTGTTTGTCTATTGTAAACTAATGGAGCAATTGCCGGATGATATTCAGGAAAAGATTTATTCATTCAGTAGTTCCAGAGAACCGTTGGAAAGCAGGTATAAATTGAATGAAAACCCATGTACCCCACCGGGAAGGCCGGCTATGAATTACCGGGGTGATATGACCATACAGTTAACAATCTTTTCAGAATATTGGCGTCAAACAAAACTTCAGGGATATATACGTAACCCTACACTATTTGAATCAGAAAGTATGCTGCCTTATATGACACTTAACTGCGGCCCCAGCTTTTATTATGAGTATGCCATGTATATCATGGACTACATGGAGGAATATTTTCCCGGGTTAGCTATTAACGGCGGATTGGATTGTGCGGGAGGGTGGACAGAAGGATGTACATATTCAGCCTCGCTCTATTCGCATACAAAGGTTCGTATACCTGTTACCTATTCCGTGCGTAATATTTTAAAATACCTGACTCAGTTTGATCTTCTCCATTCTTATAAGTCCTATTATAAAAATGGCTGGGTATCTGAACTATTGGATGATTTCCGGTTGGTCAATCCGGTAACATTTGAAAAAGAAGAACAATCTTTGCTCTCTTTTGGAGAGTATGCCGGTTTGGCAGAGAAAGAGGTAAGAGATGAAGAAGATCCTGTTGAGATGATTCTCTCTACTGCCATTTATACCAAACTTCCCCGGAAAGAGGCATTCAGAAAGAATCCGGAAGCTGTCCGGAAACTTGAACAAGCTTTGCAGGAAATAGAAGACCCGGAAAATGATTGGAATTATTGGGCCTATTTTGCCTTCACCTGTGTAAACGGAGAAATATGCGGAGAATACCGTGTTGTGCCGGAAATGAAACCTTACCTGCTTACTCTGCTGGAACTGGCGGAAACCGGAGAGATCGATTTTATGAAAGAAATAACCTATCGCAGGCGACACCATGGTTAAAGTACGTGTGGAAGAACAGGCTCTTATGCTCTGGAACCGTCATTCCGGACGAACAGCTATCCTTTCCGGAAAAGAGCTGGAAACCCTGGGTAGGTGGCTGGCCGGTGGAAAAGAGACCGGTTTTATTCATCGCCTGCGGGAACTGGCTCTTTTGCCGGAACATGATCCCACAGGTACTTTACATCTTATTCAGCAGGCCGGGACAAAGAAAGGGCCGTTACGCTCTCTGGTGGCTCCCGAAAGTCTGCATATCGAATTAACATCCCGCTGCCCTCTGCAATGTCCGCAATGTTATAAAGAACATGGAGAGAGTCAACTTGCTTCCGCAACCCTCCAGGAACTGATCCGCCAGGCAGACCAAGCATCTGTTTTCCAGATCGCGTTAGGTGGGGGAGAGCCTCTTCTTTATCCGGACCTTCCGGATGTCATCCGGGCGATTAGCAACAGAGGAATGGCTGTGATCCTCACTACCAGTGGGGTAGGACTGACCCGCCAACGGTTAGACCGTCTTATGAAGGCCGGAGTGGACCATATACAAGTCTCCTTGAACGGATCAACAGAAGAGGTCCATTCAAAATCCCGTCAGGAATATAACCAAGCCTGCCAGGCTCTTGTCCTTCTTGCAGAAACAACCCTTTCGTATGGGATCAACTGGGTAGCACGGATGGATAATATAGACGATTTACCGGCACTTGTCCGGTTGGCTCGTAAATACAAAGTATCCAATATTAATATATTACGTTATAAACCTTCTCCCGGCGAATCCTATCAGGAGATAGCTCTTATACCGGAAAAGCAACAGCAGTTGCTCCGGACGATAAAAGAGGTAAAAGATATTCCATTAAAAACCGATTCTGCTTACTCCTCGCTGCTTTGCTTTCTCAGTAATCATCCCGGACTATTTACAGGTTGTGGAGCCGGGCGGCGTTTTATGGCAATAGATGCAAAGGGGCACTTCCGCCCATGTAGCCACGTCCCGATGACAGAACAAAACAACAGCATTCTGGACTACTGGTATCACTCTTCCCATCCGGATATTTTCCGCCGGATCGAAGATCATATTACCGGTTCCTGCAAAATCTGCCAATTCCTTCCCGGATGCAGAGGGTGCAGAGCGATTACTTCTGCTGGAAATCATTTTTATGCCGGGGAGAAGGATTGTAGTTTTTTTAAAGTGAATAACGAATAGTAAAGATTGAATAAGATCTGTTGTTCACTAAAGAAAGAGGTCGCCTCTTCACAGAGACCACCTCTATTGGGATTTGTATCAAGTAATTATTTTATTTTGCGGTTGAAATAATTACAATACGATTCCAGCTGTTTGTGCCAAACGGTTGCGTGTCTGAACCATGCCAATCTGTGATAATCTTGTTGTAAGGGAATTGATAGGTTTCGGTTAAAATATGTACGACCGCTTTGGCACGTTTTTCCGAGAGAACTCTGTTGTACTCCTTATCCCCGGTTTGATCAGCATACCCTGTCACCCGGAGAGTATATCCTTTTTCTTTTGCTAATTGTACTATCCTGTGAATGTGAATCAGTTGGCTCTTATCTACCTGTGCGCTGTTAAACCGGAAACATACAAGTGCTTCACCAATAGGTGTCACAGGCTGATTCGTTACAACCGGCGTGTCCGGACATTCAGGACATTCCGGGCAGGAAACCGGACGTTTACCAAGTTGTTCATTTTCACTTCTTAATCGATTGATTTTATCGTTTAAGTTATTCACCAATTCATAATCCATCGGTTCAATAACTTCAAACTTGGTTTTACCCAGTTTTACAGTCAGGCCGGCACTCAGTTGGGCCAGTCCGTCCAATGAAGCCCGTCGTTGTACCCGGTTGAAATGTTCATTCAATAAAGCACCTTGTACTTCAATGTTAAAATCAAGTCGCTCACTGAGCCGGAAAGCGGTCAGGATACCCGCATTCAGGGTCGGGGTTTCACTACGGGCTCTTCCCTGGTTTGGAAAGCGTTGTGCATAGCCCAGACCAACCCACGGGATAAACCGGAAGATCCGTCTTTCATCATATACCCCCCAGTGATTTGTCACATCATACATAAAGTCCACATGCCCGGCCATAAATCTGTTATGTTGCATAAAAGTGGCATTCTTTCCTTCAAAACCATGCAACACCCCCCCTGTAAAGTAGGCCCGCATCCCGAAATAAGGATTAATCCATTTACCAAATGCAAAATGTGGATTTGTGTTTAACCGGTTTTTGAAATCAGCTTCCCCGTTTTGGTCTCCAAAAAGCACACCCATCCCTGCTCCGGCTGAAATAAACCAGTTGTCACGTGCCCGGTTCTTCTTAAAATTAGTCTGGTATCCTTTTGATTCACTGACACCAACCATGGGGTCCGGTTGGGCTGACAGAGTGAAACATCCCCCTATCAATATCAACAGTATAAGTTTTTTTTTCATACCCTTCCTGTGTTTAGTTTGACATTTAAATTCAGTAAAATCTTTTCTGATCAGTAACCCGATTAAAAAGCTACTGTAAAATTAAGTTTTTTAAGGGACTTATCTGCCTCTTTTTCAGCTTTATTTGTGAATATTATTCTCATTATCAGACTTTTTCAAAAGGTGTTCTGACGCAGAATGAAGAATGTATCTTTTATAAGAAAGAAAAACGTGCAAATTTTCCCCTCCATATAATAAAATGTCAAGGTTTATGTACAGAAGAGACAAAAACTGTTTATTTGTTAATAATAAAGACAACTATCATTTTATATATAGATTTTACTATATTTGCAACCATACATGTAAGGACTATTTTGATATAAGAATACCCTGGAAGTGTGCTAAAGACTAAATTACATTATATTGTTAAACTTTGATACGTGAATTTTATGAGAGATCGATGGAAATTAAACTTGATGCTGGTAGGCATGCTTTTCTTTTGTTTTGCCTGCGATGACGAAAAAGACCCGGAGCCAACTCCTAAGCCGGGAGAAAAAGCAATCGAAGATGTGATTAACGCCCTTGAGAAAATTGAGGATGTGGATGACTTTACGGAAGCCCTGAAAAAGATTGGTACAGTTGATCTGGAAAACGATGAGGTAACCGTCTTTGCCGTCAAAGATGATACCGGTTCAACCAGTGCGTCTGTTCAAAAAGAAGAACCGGCTACGCGCGCAGGTATCACCACTACAGAGGTAAAGCGCCACATTGCTAAAGGCCGTCACAATCTTAGTTCTATGTCCGGCGATAAACTGGAACTGGAAAGCATTTCCGGTGATAAACTGGTTGTAACTAAAGATGGAAAGGAATACCTGGTTAATGGGGTCGCATTGGTAAGCTCCAGCCCTGTGACAGCCGGAAACAGCTACATTTATGTAGTGCCCGGAATCATTCCTGCGTATGATCCGGGACCTGACCCTACTGTTTCACGTATGTTCAGATTCCTGGTACACAGTTTAAACAACGAATTCAAAGAAGAAGGTGACCCGGAAATGTTTCCGGCGGGAGAGGCCACGGTTACTATCTTCAAAAAAGCAGATGAAAAATATATAGAACTGAAAGAATTGTCAACCAATAGTGACGGAACCCTCCTCTGGGAGACCTCTGAGGAAGGAGAAATTTATTTTACGGTCATAAAAGAAAAAGCATCCGCTTTCTATGAAGGTTATCGCATTGCCGGTTTAGTAACTACCTTTGAACAGCTGGAAAACGAACCCGCTTATATCACCGGTACATCCCTGGATTACCGCTATTTGGGTGCACTGACTGTCGTGGACCGGGGAAGTGATGGAAAGATTGATAAGGAGGATAGATTTTCTGATGAATATATATTCGCTTATGAGGATGAAGACGATTATATTAACGACGTGGTTATTTCAGATATCCAACCTGTGGGAATTGATTGGGAAGCGACTTATCAGGAGTATGCTACAAAGTTATCAGCAGGAACCTGGCAGTTCGTTACAAACAGTTATAACTTACACCACCGGTTAAAATATGATCAAAAAGTAATCTACCCTGCTTTAAGCCAGCTTGACTCCGATTTGGAAAACGTATGGACCTCCGGCTATAATTTTCTACATCTCTATTATGAGGCAGAAGAGCAATTTGAAAGAGCGGACTGTCCACAAGAGATAAAGAAACAGTGGAATGAAAATCTAAAAGAGGGGTACAAACCTCATATAGCGTATGTTTATTGGGGCTTAACCAACTATTTCGGAGATGTGCCTTTAGTGACTTCCCTTACTCCTCCCGAAATGATGGAGCGCAATAAGGTTAGTGAAATAAAAGACTATCTGGAGAATTTATATTACACTATGGCTGACCATTCTACCGCCCGTGAAGCAGATGCTGTAGGAGTAATCCTGGCGCGTTTTTATCTGATGAAAGAATTCCAGGATTGGGGTAGGGCTGAAATGATCTATAGAAGGATTATAGAGAGAGGAGCCTATGCGTTAAGTGTCGATAATCCCTGTTTTTATCCGGATCCGGCCGAAATGATTTTAGGAGGCCTTCTGGCGGAAAGTTTGATCGGTCCCCATGAGAAATACATTCATCAGGTCCGTTATACGGAAGTGGTTTTAGGTCTGGCAGAGGTCCTTGTGGAAAACGGCAATTTTCTGATGGCCGCAGAGTATCTGAATCAGGTTTTACAACGACGTGGCGAACAAAAGATATACCCTTCTACACTGGATATAATGAGAGAGGCCGTCCGGGATGCCAGTGTAGATGAATTTGAATACGAAGATAAACTGTATATGTTTTATAAGAGATGGGATACTTTACTGGAAGAGTTTAGAGATAGAGGAGTACAATCCTTTAATTATGTGCTTCCTATTCCCAAAAAGATAGTAAGTGACCTGATTCCACAGAATCCTAATTATTAATTAAAAAACAGTCCGGCTTCAACCGGAGCATAGAATAAAATAACAGGGGATAGTCTTTTAAAAGAGTATCCCCTGTCTCATTCTTTTTGCTTTATTTTACTTTAGCAATTACGACAACCGGGTTATCATCTTCTTTGAGGTTTTTCAGAATTTCTTTTAGCTTTTGATGTGCCTGTTGATCTTTGATGGTTTGAGAGGCAAAATATTCTTCCGTTAGCATTTCCAGCATATCTTCCGCGTTCCAGACGTCTGCTATGAGTCCGTTTCCTGCGTAATATCTTGGAATAAAAGGTAACCCTCCGTTTAGATCATTCACCATCCCTTTTTGATGATAGGAATCTGTATCCAGCAGAATATTTGTTTGTTTCTTTATATCATACAATCCAAACACCGACATATCAGTAGGTAATAATCCATTGGTAAAAGGATTGTATCCTGGTTTTGACTTTGGACGGCTAAATAGCTCAGATATGATGATCTCATAGAATAAAAAGTCTGGGGTTCCGGTAATACCGAAGAGTCCGGGTATAAAACAATAGCCGGGTAATGTCATAAATAAGTCGAAGGTTTCAAGATATTCTTTGGGATAGGAATATTTGCCAAAATCAAAAACGTATGCCGGTTGGATATGAGAATCAATGATGCTATAAATCGTATCGTTCACATAATCCTTTACATATAAAACCTGATCTATATAAAATGGAGGTAAGGATGAGTCATAAAGCCCGGTAAAGCGGCCTTGCCTGTTAAAAAAAATGTGACCTGGAAAATATTTTATAACTTCGCCCTGATCGTTTATCAAACCATATTTGTATTTACTCTTTCCATCATAATCCATTTGAGCAATAAATAGATTATCACTCACATGTGCATATTGTGTGAATGTCTTCTCCTCTTCTATCATAGGCATCTTAAAAGAACGGATAAAGTTTCCTTTATAATCATATTCCAGGATCTGGTGTGAGTCTTCCAGATAAATGACGGGCCTCTTTTTGTTTATAAAAGGTATTGACATGTTGTATTCTCCCACCCCTTGTCCCCTTCTTCCGATCTGATTCCTGAAGTTTCCCGACAGATCAAAAGCATATACACCATTAATGCCTGTTTTCATAAAGATAAAACTGTCTTTAAGCAGAATTTTAGGAAGTGGAACAATTTCCAATAAACAACTATCATTTGTTTCTAAAGGAATCAACTCGATAGAATCAAAATAGTCGGAACAATATACCTTTTGATAATTACCTATACTATTTATTATATCTATCACCGGATATGGATAGGTTGTCTGTTCATTTGAACAACCCATAAGTATGCAGGAAATCAAGGTCAACACGATTTTTCTATTCATAGAATATTGTTTTCTTTATGGGAATGTAAGATACAAAACAAATGTAAAATATTTTTTTTGTATTGGATAAAA
>JAJQES010000202.1 GCA_021201565.1 Tannerellaceae bacterium | reverse complement strand
CGTATGGACAGTGTCATTTTTCATAATAAAGTCGTAAAAAATTATATGAATTCTATCTAATCATTTCTTCAAATATGCCACAATCATAACCGGATTATCTTCGATATCCACTTTACCCATCAATTCCAGTAAACGGGAATCTACTTTCTGGCCTTTTTCCTGTTTTTCAGTTATAAATTCTTCTAACTCATAAGGCCAGATAAAACTTAACATTTTATCTTCAAAAACACCCCAGGAAGGAAAAAATGTATCCATTCCCCCTATATCATCAATAATTTTTTTACCTCCATTCATCTTACCGGTAGATTTATCAAAACTAATCATAACGGGAGGATCACCCGGAGGTAATCCTCTTAACTCTCTATTAAACATAAATCTCTGACAAATAAAAAAAAGATAATTATCATTTTCATATACACTGGATATATTTAACCGGTTATCTGATAATTTACAAATAGGAGCTTCATCCAATTTTCCATTTTGGAAATAATCAAAACTTTCCAACAAAAAGTCTTTATAACTATACAAAAAATCCGTACACAGTTTATCTTCCTGATTCAATTTTATAATCCACCTGGGATACAATGCGTTTTCCGTAATATGATAAACCGTATCCGTAAAATAATTATAAAAAACAACTCCATCTTTATAATGATTTAGTGAATGGCCTACCTCATAAAAGGTAGAATGATAAGGATGTGGCCAATCCATAACCGGATAGGTATCTACTATTTCAAAATCTGTATTGAAAAAATAAATATCCTGAGGAAAATCAAACCCAACCATTGTAGAACCCACACGTTTAAATCCACCTAAATTAACAAATTTACCTACTACATTTCCATTCTCTACTCTAAACAAATCTTTCTCTTTTCCGGTATATATTCCATTTTCATCATATTCAATAAATTTCATTCCACGACTATAAAAGAAATTATCAACAAAGATTAGTTCATATCCCCATCCCGGATCTTCGCCTGGTCCCTGCCCCTTTTTTCCAATTGGAAATAGATAATTTCCCTGCCAATCAAAACAGTGATTATCACAAAAGATATACTCCGGAGTAATATTTGCATTACCTCCTCCTAATAAATTATCAGACCGGGTTTCCAGGGGAATGTAGGAAACACTATCCACCCATTCGGATAAATAAACTTTATCTTTGACTGCATTTACAGCAGCAGACACATTTATTTCATTACTGATAATAGGGAAGATGTCTTCTGACTCTTTTGTTTGCTGTTTAGAGGAACAATTAAACAGAAAACATACCAAAAAAAGGAATAGTATATAAATAGTTTGTTTTATCATACAATCAAAAATGTAATTATTTCTTCAAATATGCCACAATCATAACCGGATTGTCTTCGATATCCACTTTATCCATCAATTCCAGTAAACGGGAATCTACTTTTTGGCCTTTTTCCTGTTTCTCACGGATAAATTCATCCAATTCATACGGCCAGATCGCATTTACCATTTTATCATTACAGATTCCCCATAATGGAAGGAAGGTATCCATACCACCTATATTATCTATTAACTTTTTTCCTCCCTCTATCTTTCCGGTAAACTTATCAAAACGAATTAAAAAGGGAGGATCAACAGGAGGAAGTTTCCGTTGTTCAGGAGCATACATAGTAAAATTACATAATATGAATAAAAAGCGATCTGTTTCATTTACTGATTTGATATCAATTTTGTTATCTATTATGTTACAAAACTTTGCATTTCCCATATTTCCATTTATAAAACATTGAGCTGCATCCTCAAATAATTCCGGAAAGTCATACATATAATCAGAAGAAATTTTATCTTCTTCCTGTAGTTTTATTATCCATTTAGGTAGCAAAATATTTTCGGTAGCATGATATACAGTATCTGTACTGTAATTATAAAACAAAATTGTATCATTATAGTGTGTCATAGAAAAAGATAAACTATGTGCTGTGTAAGGATATCCCCACTCCATAATAGGATATTTACCTACTATATCAAAACCCGTATTAAAAAAATAAACTGTATCAGGGATATTAAAGGCTATCATATTTTTACCCGTTTTCTTAAAAGTACCTACATTAGTAACTGTACCCACCAAATGTTGTCCCTCCATTTTGGTCACTCTTTTTTCTTTTCCTGTGTAGCGTCCCCGATGGTCATATTCGATAAACTTCATACTTAAACTGTAAAAGAAGCTATCTATAAAAACTATTTGACCAATTCCAAATCCAGGTTCTTCACCTGGTCCCTGTCCTAATCGTCCTATCTGCAAAAGATGATTTCCATCCCAATTAAAACAATGATTTCCATAATAGATATATTCCGGAGTTATATTAACATTTGGATGTCCTCCCAATAAATTATTACGTTTTGTTTCTAAAGGAATATAAATTATACTATCTACCCATTCCGATAAACAGATCTGTTCCTTCAGGTTGGGTATAGCGGCCGATAGGTCTATTTCATTACTGACAGGTGTGTAAGTTTCTTCTGACTCTTCTGTATGTTGTCCGGAGGAACAACTAAGTAAACAGCTCATCAGGCAAACCAATAAACAAATAGTGGTAATCTTTCTCATATATTTCTTACGTAAAAAAGGGTAACTAACTTTTCCGGCTATAAAATTAATCTTCCTTTTTTCATAAACAAGTATTTACAAAAGCAAATTCAACCGTTTAAGAAGAAACGGTTGAATTTGCTTTTGCTAAAACCACTATATGGAGAATCTACTTACATATTCAGGAATTGTTTGGGCCAGATCATGTTCTGATTCATCTGGATAGCCTGGTTAAACTCTTCTTTGGCTTTTGCCGGGTTGTTTTCGTAAAGGTATACCAGTCCATTCAGATAATGCAGATTAGCTACTTGTTCAGCACGTGAACCATCTTCTCCAAATTTGGAATATTCATCGATTACCAACTGGCTATTCAATTGTTCCTGTATATTTTGTTTCAGCAGTTGGATCAGTTCATCTGCTTCTGCGGTACGGCCTGTTTCACGCATCGCCTGGGCACGGAAGAATGAATTTTCCGAAACCGGAGGCTGGCGCCGGCGCATTTGTTGGGCTTCTGCGGCCAGGGCATAACACTCGTTAGCTTTGTCCCTATTTCCCATTTGTTTATAGGCTTCTCCCATATAGTAGAATCCTTTCGGACTATGTCCGCCACCTACCGGACGGCCTACCTCCAGGTTTTTAGGATAAAGATCCGCCAGTTCAAATTCTTTGATGGCAGCGGCATACTTTTTCTCTCTCAGCAATTTCATTCCTTTCAGTAAATGAGCATCTACATAGATACTATGTACCTGGCCTCCTCCTTCCCATACATGGAAATGGCGCTCGTCCAGAATCTGAATCGCTTTATCATAGTTGCCTGTTTCATTGTAAAGAGTAAGTAAACGAAGGACAGCATCGTCATGTTTCAGAATCGTACTCCTGTTTTTCTCCATCAGGGCCAACCGGTCTTTTACCGGTTTACTGGTTTGTTCGTACAACTGGTCGAGCTCCTGGAAAATGCGCGGATCCTGTTTATCAGTCAGGATCGCTTTTTCATACATGGTGACTGCCTTCCGGAGATCACCGGCCCGGTTATAGCCAAACCCCACATTCCGGTAGGCCCGCGCAAATTTCGGATCCAGTTCAATTGCTTTTTCCCAGACATTTACCCCTTTCTCTTTCTGGTCCAGATAATAATAGAGATTCCCCAGATAAAAAGCTCCTTTACTATCTGCCGGATTGTGCTGTAAAGCGGTTTCCAGCATTTCGATCTCTTCCAGCCGGAACGGGAAGCAGTAATCCGGCGATTGAAGGGCTGCCTGCCGGAAATACTCATTTGCCTGGGCGTTGTTTTCTGTTTTTAGGGAAAAATAGCCTGCATAATAATAAGGCAGGGGAGAGTCCGCATAGGGAGTACCCAGTCGTATTCCTTCTTTCAGCAGGTCAATCGCTTCCTGATAGGCTCCGATATTTCCATAATCTAATACCATTTCCAGAAACTCCTGTAACCGGATAACCGGTTCACCCCGTTGCTCTGCTGCCTCTTTCAGGAAAGCGGCACCTTGGCCTTTGAGCATACTCTGCTCGGATAAACTCCAGTAATCCAGCGGATCAATCGAAAGAACTTTTTTCAACAAGGTGGATGCTTCACCGGATATACCTGTTTTACGTAACAACCATGCTTTAAATGTCAGCGCTTTGGTATCATTACCCCCGACATTCAGGGATTGGTTGATCAGGTGGATCGCTGTTTTATAATCGTGGTGGATCGCAGCGATCTGTGCAAGGGCATGATAAGCCGGATGCTGGAAAGTAGGATACCAGGTAGCTTTCCAGTATTGATCTGTTGCTTCTTTATACCGGCCCTGTAACTGATAAATGACGCCAAGATAATAATGGGGCTCCGGATCTTTGGCAACCGTATAATCTTTTGTGGAACGTGCTACAGCCCGTAACAAATGTTCCTCTGCTTTTTCAAACTCCCCGGTACGGGCATACTGAATGCCTGTTACTGTATTCACACGGGCATCCCCCGGATCACGGCGAAGAGCTTCTTCATAGAAATCCATAGCATTCAAGCGGGCATTGTGGAATTGCTGGATACGCAATCCGGCCAGATATAACTCTTCCACCGTTTGGTAATCACTCAAGGGTTTGGTTCCTTCCACGACTTCTGGCATCGGGATCTCTTCCAATACTACCGGCTGATAGGATACGAGTTCTTTTCCGTCTGCACTCAGCAAGACAGCACACAACTCCTGGTCCCGGATAGTGGCGGGGATAACTATTTCTTTGACAAAAGGAGTCGCCGGGTCAATCTGCAAGGTCTGTTCAAACAAAGTTTGATGGCCGGCTGTCAGAAGGACTCTGGCACCGGGATAGTTAGTTGTTGCATTGAAGCCCACAAAGACCTTATCCGGTGCTATCCGTTCCAGGTTTACCGCAGCATCGTCCGTAGCATTCTTCACTGATTTAATATCCCGGATGGGATACCATCGCTGGGAGAATTCACGCACTTCTCCCGGTCCAATCCAGCTATAATCGGGCTGATTGTCCGAGTAAGCTCCTACCATCAGTTCCAGATAATGTCCATCATGATCAGACAACATGGTATTCCACATCTCTCCACCGGGATTATTTCCCCACAGAAAGAATTTCTTTCCGTTCACAATATGGTGGTTTGCCACATGGACAGTACCGGCATTTTTCCCATGATCATACCCTGCCAGGAAATCATCTTCATAATTCCAGGCAAAGATAGACCGGGAACTGCCTGTATAGTTTTTCCACCAGGCAAGAGGAACATTTTGTCCACTGTTCCGGACCGCTTCTCCTTCCGGCCAGGGAGTAAAATAGACTTTGGAATGGTCTGTACCAAACTGGGTGGAAGGTGGGAAAATCACTTCATAGTTTTCATTACAATGAACAGATACATTTGCCCAGTAAAGCATTGACTGGATAAACGGAGTCCGGTTCATAATCTTTACTTTGGCTTCGACCCATGATCTGCTGGGATAAACAGTAACTCCTATTGACCATTTGAAACGGTGGCGGAATTCCGTTTCACCTACCCAGATGGTTTTACTTCCATCCTCATTTTCTTCGGTAGTCCAGTCAATACCCATATAACTGGAAGGACGGTGATGATGAGGAAAATTCCATTCTACGCCTCCTGACAACCAGGCCCCCAACATTCCAATCAATGCCGGTTTGATACCTGTCTGTTTATAAAAGATATCATAACCGTTGGTTTTATCGGTAGCAGAAAGGACACGTCCTCCTATTTCCGGTAATACACATACGTTGATATATTCATTTTCCAGATAGAGTGCATTGTAGGATTTATCTACTTTCCGGTCGGTCAGCAGATCATACAGGGGATAGGGATAAATATGTCCCTGGGCTCCCTGATAAACCCGGCCGGTAAAAAAAACAGAATTCACATCGGGTTCCCCAATCTCATACGTAGGGAGTACCAAAGGGGATTGCCGGACTTCTACTTTCTGTGCAAAATTTCCCCGGCATATCCCAAGCAGAAGGATACAAATGATCAGGTATGTTCTTTTCATATTCTATATGTTTATATGTTAATACTTAATAATGAATTGGAGGCATGGGAGTCAAATCAGCTTTGTAAGGGGCTACTACGCCTGTCGCCACTTCATAAATCCGTTCATTCGTGATGGTCATCGCTTCTGTGAGTTCGGGATAAGGCAGATTGGCCTGGGTCATAACTCCTATATTGTAGTTTTCGCCGTCATTCCGTCCGTAATACGGCTGGTCTACCCACTGAAAATAGTGCATACCGATGAGTTCGGGCCTGGCAAAACCCTGTTCAATATAATTCCGGAAAGCAGCGGCACGATCCTCCTGTGTCAGGACTCCGATAATTCCGGTAGCAGGGAGTGCCCGGTCTACGGCTCCATGATGATATTCACCGATCATGACTGGCTTACCACTGATACGGGCAATCTCCCCGGTCGGAGGAGGATTGATCCCATACCCGTTGATGGAAAAGACATCAAACCGCTCTCCCGCTTTATAGAGCAGGTCTGAACTTATCCAGGCATAGCGCATACCAAGATTCAGATGGTTTTTGTCAATCTTCTCTACTTCATCACAGGGTGTATCCACATACTTTTTGACCATAATACCGGAGAACTCATGGAAATCTTCCCCGGCTGTTTTGGAAGGATATTCCTTAAAGGTGCACTTATTAAGAGCTGAAAAGTCCTCTAACCGGAGTTGCCACTCTTCGTTAAACCGGCCGATATCTCCCGTATATTTTTCTTTCAACCAATCCACAAACACCCGTTTGGTTTCCGAAGGTTCATCTGTGGCATACATTTCATAGGCCAGATTATGGTAACCAAACGCCCACTCGGGTTCATTACGCAGGAAATATCCCACCATATAAGGATCATCTTTATAGGATATTAACTGCTCAGCAAATTGTTTGGATTGAATTTCATATTCCTTTGAAAACACATCGGGAAAATCCCGGTATAATAAGACTTCAGTGGTAGGAAATCCCCGTAAGGGTAGTACATAAGGGATACCGCTTTTACGCGAAAACTTTATATCCGACCAGTTTCCTACGGTATTAAACCGGAATTTCTTCATCAACCCTTCCGTCACGGAATACCATTTTTCTTTCCATTCAACCCCATATACCCGGATTTGATTGGATACATAAAAATCCATATTGATCCGGTTCCTGTCACGGTACTGGCTAATAGCTTCTCTGAAAACGGGATCATTTTCAGCGGGTAGCCATTCAAACAGGTCCTCTATTCCATTGACCGGACCGGCAGATCCATACCGGATACAGTCCACTCCGGTACTCAGAAAAGCATATCCCTCCGGGTCAACGAGCCACCAACGAGTACCATCATAATGAGTCCTGAAATAACCGGTCGCTGCAAACTGTTTGTTTTTCCATCCGCCAAACTTACTCCAACTCTCCGGATAAGACACTCCCTGAAGAGACGATTCCTGTTCCAGATTTTTACGGATCATCTCTTCTTCGTCCCGGATCTTACCGGGCCATTCCCGCCGGATGGATTGACCCAATTTATCAATTTCCGGTTCTTCCAATACGGGATAAGGCTCCGGTACCGATTGAGTGATCTTTATAGAGGCTATTTCATATTCCGGCAGAAAATAGGGTTCATAATAAGGTCCAAAACGCAATACTACCTTTACAATATCTTCCGGATCTAACCGGTTACCACTCACTGTTCCTTTAAGCTGGCGGGGTGAACGGGGAACAAACAGATTCTGGGCATCCAGATAGTTTAACGGAAAAACCACCTGAGTTTTCAGGACAGGTAAAATGCCCATCAGGGAAGAGATCCAGGGCCTGTCCTCTTCCGTACCTGATATTTCCCCACTCTGCAAAATAATTTTTTCAGAGACAAACTCTTTGACCTCTTTGTAAAATTCAATGTTGATCACTCCACTAAACTCTTTCTTTCCATAAATTTCAAACACCAGATAACCGGCATCTGTCCAGTCCTGTTTATCTCCTTTTTCCCAGATAACAATTCCTTTATGTCCCTCTTCCGGAGAGATGTGAAGAACGGGTTGCGGAAAGATCTCACTCTTCCCTACAAAGGTTTTTGCAGAATGCCTGTTGGCTATCTTTTTCAGATCGAACACCTGAACACCCGGCTTCTCCCGGTTTACACAGGAGGAGAATAAAAAGATAGCTAAAAGGG
>JAJQES010000504.1 GCA_021201565.1 Tannerellaceae bacterium | reverse complement strand
GGAGGGATATTTACATATTATTGATTTAAAAACCGGACAGGAATCAGGACCCTTTATACAGATAGGCCAGGGACCGGAAGAATTTACAATGCCTCAATTAGTGAAAAGTCATCACCAGCATGTTATTGTGTATGATCACCTTACAGACAAAATAGCCTGGCTGGATATGAACCAGACAGGAACTTCTTCTTTTATCCGGCATAGCCATAACGAAATTACCCGGGAAGCAAACCGGATAGTAGAAATAGAAGATGGAGAATTTCTTACATTAAACACCACCCAGGAACCTATTTTCTTTTTTAAAGGCCAACGATTCGGAGTAAATCCATTTACCGAAAAAGCAGAGAATTTGGTAGATCTATTACAGGGCAATCTTTTGTATAATCCTCAAAAAAAGTTGCTGGTTTACGCTACAATGCGGGTTCCTTATATAGCTTCTTATAAAAGGCAGGGAGATCATTTCACGCTGCTTTGGGAGAAGAAAGAGGATACTGATTATGAGTTAGTCAACAATAGGATCAAAATAGATGAATCAAGAAGAGGACCTATGGAGTTAGCCCTCACTAAAGATTACATTGTTACTTTACAAAGAGATTACAGTAAGGATCCTACTAATGAAAGTACGGTAGGCCGCGATTTCAGCAAACTACCTCAGACACTCTTTGTTTATAATTATAAGTCCGAACTGGTCCGCATCCTTGATTTTAAAGTTCCTATTGTAAGAATAGCCGCTGATGTAAGCACCAATACAGTCTATGCGATCGTTGTTGATCCGGATTTCAGGATTGTCAAACTGGATATAAACTAAAGCCCCAAAAGGGTACGCCCTGTCAGGAGACAGGATGCATCCGTTTGATCAAACGGATGCATCCTGTTAGTAAGAAAGTCCTTACTTATTCCAAACCCGTGGTTCGGGAACACCGGGTAATGGTTTGCGGTTTTTCACCTCTTTCATGACCTCTTCGATGGCACGGTTTAACTGTTGGTCTTCGCCATTCCACTCTTTTACCGGGTCGTTATCCACATAGATATCAGGATCTACTCCCCAGTTCTCTACAATCCATTCGCCGGTCTTGGCATCATAGCTGGTAAAGAACGGAACACGCATATCCGAACCATCCATAAAGGGCAGCGAAGAACTGATCCCCACAATTCCTCCCCAGGTACGGGTTCCGATCAGTTTACCCAGTCCCAAAGCCTTGAATCCCCACGGAAACAGGTCACCATCGGATGCTGAATATTTATTGATCAGACAGACTTTCGGTCCGACCTGTACTGCATCCGGCACAGTACCAATCCGGTTCGATCCTCTGCGCATGGTGAGACGATAAGGCTCGCGCGACAACCGTTCCAGGATCATCGGAGAGACATTCCCTCCCCCATTGGCACGGTCGTCAATAATCAGCCCTTCTTTATCCAGTTGCGGATAGAAATAGCGAGAAAATTCGTTCAATCCTTCCGGCCCCATATCCGGGATATAGATATACCCTACTTTTCCGTTGGTAGCCTCATCTACTTTGCGGATGTTTTCCTGTACCCAGTTATAATGATACAAAGAATATTCTTCCGCCAATGGATTGATCACAATCTTACGGGCACCTGCCAGCTGAGGTTTGCTGTTCAGCATGATCTCCGTTGGGATGGCTGCTTTACCGACCAGCAACGAATACATATCTTTAACCGTATTCGCCGCTACTCCGTCAATGGCAACAATATACTCCCCTTCCCTGGCCTCAATGCCCGGCTCAGTCAACGGCGAACGCAGTTTGTTATTCCACGAAGCACCCGGCAGGATCTTTTCAATACGGAAGAAACCACTTTTATCGCGCGACACTTCCGCCCCCAGTAATCCCATAGAGATACGTGCCGGACGGTTCATTTCTCCCGGATTGAAATAGGCATGCCCACAGTTTAGTTCCCCAATCATCTCACCTACAATGTAATTCAGATCTAAGCGGTTCTTTACATACGGCAAGAAGACAGCATATTTTTCTTTCATCGCTTTCCAATCCACACCATGCATATTTTCTACATAGAAACCGTCGCGCATGGCCCGCCAGCCTTCGTTGAAAATCTGTGCCCATTCCAGCGGATAATCAGTCGTAATCTTCATATTAGCAAGATTCACCGGATCTTTCAGGTCCACTTTGCCGGAAGGAACATCCGTTACATAGATCTGTTTTCCTTTCAGGAACAGGGCCTTCTTACTACCCGCAGGTACATCCATAAAGGCTCCTTCTGCCACCATTTCCTCTTTCTGTTTCTCCAGGTCATATACCTGTGTACCACCACGGCCCCAGTAATAGACTTTTTTACCATCCGAATAGAGATTCGCATAGCGGGATCCTGCTACCGGCAACTTCACAATACGATCCGCAATACCTTCTACATCAATCCGTACAGTCACAGTACCTTCCTCTTTCTTTGCCTCTTCATTTTTACCGGTTTTTACCTCCGCATCCACCGGAAGGAAGGGAGAAGGTGTCTCTTTGGTAAGCAGAGCCAGATATACGCCACTCATATTATTATATACATGATTCCACTCCTGTGACCCGTAAGTAGGATTGAAATCACGTGCTGAAGTAAATACCAGGTATTTTCCGTCTGTACTGAATACAGGAGAAGAGGAGCTATACCATTTATCCGTAATAGCATATTCTTTCTTTGTAGCCAGCTCATACACATACACAATACTATACATATTTTCAGCCATACGGGTATAGGTAATCCAGTTGTTGTCCGGTGAGAAAGACACTCCACGGAACTCGCCTGCCGGATCCTGTAATACCTGAGTGACCTTTTTACTATCCACATCAATCAGGTTGACCCGGTTTTTACGGTCCGTATAAAGGATCTTTTTACTATCAGGACTCCAGGTAACAGAGCGGATATAAGTATCATTGTTTTTAGTCAGCTGCACCGGTTCTCCCCCTTCCGCGTCCTGCAGATAGACCTCCGTTTCGCCGGTCAGGTCTGAAATATAAGCAATGTAACGGCCGTCAGGTGACCATTCGGCATCCCGTTCATGGGCACCCGGTGTACGGGTAATATTTTTAGTGACTCCTTTATCAACCGGCACATTAAACACCTCTCCGCGGGCAGTCACAACTACCCGTTCACCACCCGGTGAAAGACTGGCAGAGGTCAGGTAAGGCGCCCCGTCCTTGATTTCACTCCGGGCATAAATATGATCCGACGAAAGAGTGACTGTTACCTTTTCGGGCCGCTTAGTTCCAGCATCCATTTTATAGATATACCCTCCATTCTCAAACACAATCAAATTCCCGTTGGCAGAAGGGAATTTCACATCGTATTCGGTGAAGTTAGTCACTTTCGCTGTCTCTTTCGTACGGGTGTTATACACAAAAATGTTCATGGTACGGTCACGGTCCGAGAGATAGAAAATCTCCTCTCCTATCCACATCGGCATAATGTCCTGCGCCTCGTTGTTGGAAATATTTTCAACAGTACCTTTCTCCGGTGTATAGATCCAGATATCATCTGCCATACCACCTTTATAATATTTCCAGGTACGGAATTCACGCATCACCCGGTTATAAGCCAATTGTTTTCCATCCGGGGAGTAACTACAAAAGCCTCCTTCCGGTAGCGGGATCACATCGGAAAGCCCTCCCTCTTTATTCACCGTATACAGTTTACCGGTAAAACCGTCACTGATCCGGTTACGATAGATGATACGTTCCCCATCCGGTGTCCAGCCCATTACAATATTATTCGGACCCATCCGGTCACCCAGGTCATCCCGGCTGTTGGTGGCTGTATAGGTAATCCGTAAGGGCTCACCTCCGGTAGAAGGAATAGTAAAGACTTCTGTATTTCCGTCATATTGTCCGGTAAACGCAATGGTTTTCCCATCCGGTGAGAATTTTGAAAACATTTCATATCCTACATGCGAGGTCAGCCGCTGAGCCTCTCCCCCATTGACCGGTACTTTATACAGGTCACCGGCATAAGAGAATACAATCTCACTCCCATTTGTAGCAGGGAAACGCAATAGCCGTGCTTCTTCGGCTGCCCGGAGACAGAACAGTACCGGGGTTAAGAGCATCAGTGTAATACAAATCCTTCGTTTCATATATCTGTCATTTGTTTTACACAAAGATATTCTTTTTTCTTCACGCCTCTGAATGGTTTTTAAAAAACAATCTCTAACACCCAGTGTGGGAGGACACTCTCCTTATCTTCCTCCGCATGTAACCGGGCAGCCTTTTCCATGTCTTCTCCCAGTTGGGCATACGAACCACCCATAAAAGCAGCCACCTGTTGTTGTAACAGGGCATTCAGTTGAATGGCACGGGGATTATCCGGATTTAACTTCAAGGCTTCCCCATATAACCCCAGTGTATTTCCACTATATTTAGGACCATTCTGAGCCGGATTGAGCGCCATCAACGCAAAATAATAATAACCACGCAGGGAAACAATCTCCGATTGTACCTCCTTCGGAAGCCGTTTGATTTCCCTCAGTTTTTCCAGACATTCTTCCGCATCTGCCAGCCACTTCTCTCCTGTTTGCGGAGCAGAAAAGAACAGATTAATATCCGTATAGGCCTGATAATAGAGCGGTAGCCAGGCGTCCGGTTCCATACTACTGATCCGTTCAAACCGGTTCCGGAGTTCTATGCGTTCCTCCTGCGTAGTTACATGATCCAGTTGTTGAACAGTTTCAGCCAGGAACTTCTCTGTTGCCGGATTTTGTGCTATGACAGCATTCATACTCAAAACAACCCACATACACACGATTAAAATCTCTCTTGTTTTCATATTCTTATTTATTTAAATGATTTGTAAAAAAACTTGTTGGACGGAGGGGATTTGCATTAAGTCCCGGAGGGACGCCCTATCTTAGCCCAGGACAAAGTCCTGGGTTACAGGTTCACCACCACCCTGAGTCCTGACGGGACGGCATAAATTACCATCTACTGTTTTGTGATTATTCCATTATGCCGTGCTTACAGCACTACTTTTCCCTTTCTATCTATAAGCCACCCAGGACTTTGTCCTGGGCTAAGATAGGGCGTCCCTCCGGGACTTAAGACTGAGAACTTAACAATTCCATCCAATTATCCCCTCTATCCAAGAACTACCCACTCCTAAAAATTCGCCACATCATAAGCTGTTTTGCCGGCCAGAGTAATGAACACCCCTACATAGAAAAACTGATTCTGGTGGTTCTTTACAGGGGTTGGCTGGTAATGGCCGGTATTATCCGGAGTGGACGGATAGGTATAGTTATACATATTTTTCCGGTTGAACAGGTTGGATACCGAAGCAAAAACAATCACCCTTTTATGAGCCAGTACAGTCCAGCTTATATCCACACTATTGTAATGAGGCGTCCGGCCATTCATATATCCCGCCCGGTTCGGATCATGATAAGGACGCCCACTGGCAAAACGGTTGGTAATTCCAATAATACTTCTCAGAAAAGGAAGGTCATACCGGAGAGAAAGAGCGGCATTGTGGCGGGAGGCATATTGCGGCATATCCTTTACCGGCATCTCTCCGTACAACCGCTCTGACAAATTCAGGGAATAGGACACCCGGTATTCCAGGCGGGGTATCAGTTCCCGGTCATCAAAAAACAGATCTATCCCTTTGCTATATCCGTTTCCATGATTGGCTACTACCCCATCATATATCGTTGTCAAATGATCATATTTCTTGAAATAACCTTCCAGGCGGTATACCCGTTTATGACTCTCATAACAGGCCGAAAGAAGATAATGATCACAGGTTTCCGCCCGCAGTCCCCGGTTCAGATGCAAATAGTTGTTCTCACTCAACTGAGAATAACGCCCGGCGATAGCTGACAATTTCAACCGGTTGAGCCCATAGTTAAAAGCAATCCGGGGCAGATACTTCCACTGGTCATTGATAGTAGAATATTCCAGCCGGGAAGAAAGAGCCACATTAAAATCCTGCGTCAGATAAAAAGATCCTGTTGCAAACATCCCATTGATAGAATGATTCAATGACTGGTCCCGGAATGTCTCATCCTGTGTCCGGTACAACTGGTGATGCGAGCGGATCATACTCTCCGCTCCTACCTGTAACTTAAACAGATTGGAAAAACGTTTCTGTACCTTCGTTTTCAGATGGATTTCCGATTCACGGGTATCCGATTCATCCCCTCTCACCAGGGCATGCCTGTAATTTTGTCCATTATACGAATAGACCGCGCCGGCAAATAGCTGGTAATCCTTCCCCGTTTTATGCCGCCAGGTCGTATTCAGGTAATAGTTATCCTCTTTTAATTGAAAGGCCCTCTCTCCTACCCGTTGTGTAAAGCCCGTATGATCATACCCGGCATACACTTTTAGTTGTGTATGGCGGCCGGGATGAAAACGAAACTGCCCGCCACCGGATAGTTTATTGTAAGGAGTCACAAAATCCCGCTCATCCCCTACTATCGAATAATAAGGGCCCAGATTCTGATAATCCATATTCATTGAAGCAGACCCTTCTGTAAACGCATACGTACCTCCCAGCGCAGCTCCCACCGATGAAGGATTGAAGCCCAGTTTGGATACCGGATTCTCATCTTTGGTTTGCAGGGGTAATACACTTGACAGACCCTGTGCATACTCCGGATTATACCCTCCCAACGAAAAAGTCATACCACCAAACATAAACGGAGAATAGCGGGAACGTACCGGATCATTCTCCCCTGTTGTTGTATAAGGACTAAGGACATGCATATCATCAATATAAGTTTGCGATTCACGGCTTTCACCTCCCCGGATAAACAATTTACCGCTCTCTCCCACTATCTGATTACCCGGCAGGGTGGATATTGACTTATACAAATCCCCCACTGACCCGCCTGTAGTAGCAATATCCACCGCATTCATGGTTTTCCATTTACTATCTCCCAATCTGAAATTTCCGGCAAATACTTCTACCTCCTCAATCATAAACCCCTCCGGTTTTAACACGACATGTACCTCCGGTTGATCTTCCGGCCGGATCTCCGTACGACTGGTTTCATAGCCCAGCATGCGTACGACCAAATGCACCAGGTCCGTTGCGGCAGTACTAAAGGAAAATTCTCCTTCTTCTCCACTACTGGCGCCCTCCAGCGTTTCTTCAATATATACGTTCGCGTACGAAATAGGTTCTCCTTTTTCATCTCTTACAGTTCCCCGGATCAGGTATTGTGTAAATCCTTCCGGTCCCAACAACGTCACCAAAACCAGTATTAAAAAAGTCCGTTTCATGCTGCTCATTTTTTTGTTTTCTGCAAATCTAAACGGCCTTTACGGAGGATACAAATAATTGGGACAGATACAAAGGAGAAGTGATAAGCAGCATACAAAATGCGGTTTATCACACAGTTTTGGGACGAATGACACAGCTTATTTCAACTGTTCACGAACGCTTTTGGTATAAGTCCGGGAGACTGGGATCTCCTCTTCGAGATGGGAAAGAGACAAATGGTAACCCTGTGAATTTCCTTTCACAGAACTCACATGGGAAAGATTCACCAGAAAGGCCCGGTGGCACCGGATGACAGAAGGGACAGAAGCGAGCGTATCTTCTATCTGTTTAATAGTAGCCCGGAAAAGAGTACTTTTTACTTTCCCCTCAGACAGGTAAAAAATATTCATATAATTACCCGAAGCCTCAATATAGAGTAAATTATCAGGTGAAACAGAAAAGGTTTCTTTAGTATTTCCGGTAAAAGTGATCTGCTCTTTTACCTCCTCTTCCACCGGCGAACGCTGTGCCAGTTTCCGGTTAAGTTCGTGGGCCTCCTCCAGATTGTTTCTCAACAATCTGTTTTGCTGGTAAAAAGCAATGACAACCAGAGGAATAAATCCAACAGATAAAGTAGGAACAACATAAAAAGCCAACACATGGGGAAAAGACTGAACACCAGACGATAAAGTATAATGATACAGACTATTTCCAAAGGCAATCAGGATCAGAAGCAGGAAATCACTCAGCAGATTTTTACCCATTGTCCAGTGCTGATAATATGTTCTAAATAAAACCGGTGATAAATAAAGCTGAATAGAAATACAAACGGCTGTTACCAACATATAACCTGCCAGAATCGGCATTTTATACTCCGTTAATGTATGAAGTTGAAAAGGTTGAAAAACAGACAACACCAGAAAAACAATGACAGCACCACCCAAAACGATCTGCCAACGTTTACCGTCATAAAGGGGATAAGGCTGGTTGAGAT
>JAJQES010000488.1:7122-8243 GCA_021201565.1 Tannerellaceae bacterium | reverse complement strand
TAAGAAATGTGTTCAGAATTAAGATCTATATTAAACGGATCAAAATGGTTCTCTGTATAGCTTTTTTGTTCTTTACAACTCACCAGCAATAAACAAAAGCAAATAATAAAAAAAAGTTTTTTCATAACTAAAAATAATTTTTTAAATTCTTCTATAACCGTCTTTTCCAGACAAAGAATCCGATACAGGTCAATCCTGTAAAACCAATTCCTATCCATTGTGAAAGCCCAATAGGCAGGCTCAATCCTTCCGGTGCGGCCAGGATGTATGTTGTACATACAGCCGTCATAAACAGGGCAGGTATCAGCGTAATAATATAAATCCGTTTCGTAGCCACAAGCCAAACCGTCAGAGCCCACAACGTAAAGACGGCCAGCGTCTGGTTTACCCAGGCAAAATAACGCCAGATAATAGAAAAATCAATCTGAAGCAATAAAAATCCAACAGCAAACAACGGCAAAGAAACTATCAGACGTTTCAGGATCGGTTTTTGGTCCAAATGCAGGAAGTCCGCCACAATCAGCCGGGCGGAACGGAAAGCCGTATCTCCTGATGTAATCGGCGCTGCAATTACTCCCAACACCGCTAATAGTCCACCGACAGCCCCTAACCATTCTTTCGTAATACTGTCCACCACAATGGCTGCATTGTCATTTCCCGAGCCGGCAGCAAACAGGACACTTCCTTCTTCCGTATGGAAAAACCAGGTCGCTGCCGCCGCCCAGATCAAAGCAACAATACCTTCGGAAATCATAGCGCCGTAGAATACAGGCCGTCCATATTTCTCATTCTTCATACAACGGGCCATCAAAGGACTTTGCGTTGCATGAAAACCGGAGATAGCTCCACAGGCAATCGAAACAAACATCATAGGGAAAAGAGGTAATCCTTCCGGATGCGTACTCTTCAATCCATCCGTTATTTCAGGTAATACCGGGTGATGATATATTAACATCACTAAAATACCTACAGCCATAAACAGCAACGCAATGGCAAAAAGCGGATAAATGCGTCCGATAATTTTATCAATAGGAAGTAAAGTGGCTAAAATATAATAAATAAAAACCACTGAAGCCCAAAAAGTCAGATCAAGAGAGTCTGGAGTCAGTTTAGCCAACAGT
>JAJQES010000488.1:0-7112 GCA_021201565.1 Tannerellaceae bacterium | reverse complement strand
CTACCAATACCATGAGGACAAGAGTCAGCCCTCTCATCAGCTGTTTCACATTTCCTCCCAAATACCGACCAATCAATTCCGGAAGGCTTTCTCCATCATGTCGTAACGATAACATCCCGGCAAAGTAATCATGGGTAGCCCCGGCAAAAATACTTCCCAGTACGATCCAGATATAAGAGGCCGTACCAAATTTCGCTCCCATAATCGCTCCAAAGATAGGTCCCAGGCCGGCAATATTTAAAAACTGGATCATAAAGATTTTCCAGGTAGGTAAAGGAAGATAGTCAACACCGTCCTGTCTGGTATATGCAGGAGTAGGCCGGGTTTTATCCACACCAAAGACTCGTTCAATGAAGGCTCCGTAGACAAAATAGCCTCCAATAAGGATTAGCAAACAACAGATAAAAGTGATCATAATACAGAGAGAGATAAGGTTGTTGTATATACAAAAAGTATAGGGAACGCAGAGTACGCAGAATACGCAAATTTTCGCAGAAGTTTTTTTAAATATATTCTGCGTTTTTCTGTGAACTCTGCGTAATCTGCGGACTATTTAGTTACTTCCGGCACGTCCATTCAACGGATTCAACAATTTCCTGACAATTTCGGAGATCATCCGGCCTTCGGCTTTTCCGGCAAGCGCTTTGTTGGCTGCCCCCATTACTTTACCCATATCCCTGGGACCTTCTGCTCCGACTTCGGCTAGGATTGTTTTCAGCTCCGTTTCGAGTTCTTCCGGAGTCAACTGCTTTGGCAGGTATACTTCCAGCGCCTCAACTTCTGCCAGTTCTGCTTCCGCCAGTTCCGGACGTCCCTGTGTAGTATAGATTTCAGCACTTTCCTTACGCTGTTTCACCATTTTCTGAATGATCTTTACAGCAGCCTCATCATTTAATTCACCATCTCCCCCTTTTGCAGTTTTTGCTTCCAGAAATTCTTTTTTCACACCACGCAAGGCCTGCAAACGTATTTTATCTTTCGCAAGCATCGCAGCTTTAATATCTTCACTTACTTTATCAAAAAGACTCATAGCTTTATATTGTTAAATAAATTATATACTGGTTAACGGAAACTGATTCTCGGTTTATTATCTGCTGGTGGAGCCGGTTGATTTCCTGTAGCCGGAGTTACCGTTTGTCCTTCAGGGGTTGATTCGCCGGTTTTCACCCGTGCCCGTGCGATAATCTTCGGATCCCGGTTATAGGTAGGATGCTCTTCCAATAATGAGATCAAAGCATCATCATCCATCTCTTCCACAGATAAAACAACCGCTTTATACCTCGCCGAAACACTGATTATCCCTCTGTCAGATGGTCCGTAATATTTCTCAATCAGTTCCTTTTCTCTTTTCTCTCTCTGTAACCGTTCTTCTTCACGGCGTAACTCTTCCTCTGTCATACGGGTGACATCCGCACGGCGTAAATCAGCCATACCCGGAATGTCGTCCATTCCGAACCCGGTAGCCAGAATAGTCATTTTCACCTTTTCGCCCAACGAGTTATCCAGAGCAGTCCCCCAGATCACCTCAATATTACGGCCAAAACGTGACATGAAGTCATGTATATCATTCATCTCTTCCATGAGCAATTCATACTCTTCACTAAAAGAGACATTAAATAGGATTTTCTTTGCAGTAAAAACGTCGTTATTATTCAACAAAGGCGAATTAAGGGCATCCTCAATAGCAGCCCGGACTCTTCCTTCACCAGCACCGAATCCATTACTCATCAATGCGACCCCTCCATCTTTCATGGTAGTATTTACATCCGCAAAGTCCAGATTGATAATACCGGGAACTGTAATAATCTCCGCAATACTTTTTGCCGCAGTCGTAAGGGTATCATCCGCACGGGCAAATGCATTCGTCATGGTCAGGTCTGAGTATATCTCACGCAACCGTTCGTTATTAATCACCAGCAGCGCATCTACATTTTTGCTGATCTCCTCTACTCCGTTCAATGCCTGGATAATTTTACGTTCACCCTCAAACATAAAAGGAATCGTAACAATACCAACAGTCAGAATACCCATATCTTTAGCCACCCGGGCAATAACCGGAGCGGCTCCGGTACCTGTACCTCCTCCCATTCCGGCAGTGATAAAAACCATTTTGGTGCCATCACCTAACATCTGCTGAATATCCTGCAAACTTTCTTCCGCAGCCAGCATAGCACGTTCCGGACGGTTTCCGGCTCCCAGTCCCTGGGTAATCTCTGTTCCCAGCGATAATTTCACAGGTACATCCGAACGGGTCAGCGCCTGGTTGTCCGTATTACAAAGTACAAATGTAACGTCCCGGATTCCCTCCTTATACATGTGGGTCACCGCATTTCCACCACCTCCGCCAACACCAATTACTTTTATGATATTAGGAGTAGTACTCGGATAATTGAATTCTAATATAGTATTATCGTCCATTGCTTTCCTGTTTTAAATCGTTTTTCCTTTAATTACCATCCTGGTCATCATCAAACAACCCATTTACAAAACCACCGAATTTTCCTCCCAGGCGATCCATAAGTCCCTTTTTGGGTTTGGTTTTCCTGGGTTCCGGCTCAGGTTGCGGAGGTGCAACCGGTTCTTCCACCGGCACATCCGGTTCAGGTTCCGGTACCACAGGAGGAACATAAATGCAGCAATTTTTAGTACCCTGCATCAGCAAAGAAAGAGCGACGATAAACTCCGGATTATTTGTAATAAAATCATTCCGTTCCAATACCATCTTCCGCAGAGAGGCAAACCGGACTTCCACATTTAACCGTTTTCCAATCACTTCCGGCAGGTTTTTCAGGGCAGAAGCACCTCCGGAAAGAACAACCCCTGCTCCTAACTGATTCATCAGGCCGGTATCTTCCAGACGGGCATACACATTTTCCAGGATTTCCTGCATCCGGGCTTCCACCACCATATTCAGTTCCGACACAGGAATCTGGCGCAGGCCAACCCCTTCTGCCGAACTTACCTGAATATTCGCAGTATTATCTTTTTCAATCACTGCACTCCCGTATGTTCGTTTAATCCGTTCCGCTTCAGCTTCTACCATATTGAGAGAAGTAATATCCCCTGTAATCAGGTTCCCCCCAAATGGAATTACTGAGAGATTTACTAACAAACCATTCTTATAAACCGCGACACTCGTCACACCGGCACCAAAATCGACCAACGCACATCCCAGATTCTTCTCATCCTGTGTTAATACCGAATCAGCCAGCGTAAGCGGGGAAAGCAAAATACCGGCTATCTCAATTTTAGCCCGTTCCGCAATACTATTCCGGACATACCTTCTCAACGAAGGACGTCCCACGATCAGTTTATAACGGGCTTCAATACGGTTACAGGGAATACCCACCGGATTGGCTTCAAATTTACCATCCAGGTAATAAGCCGGGGAAACAATATCCAGGACATCCAGCATATCGGGCTGGTATGCCTGGCACTCTTTATATAGAGATGCAATAATTTCTTCGGTAACAACACCTTCCGGACCTAATATTTTAGGAACCGTATGTTCAATTGAGCGTAGAGACTGTCCCCCTACTCCCACATATACTTTTCCGATTTTTGATCCCTGAAGTTTATTTTCAAGTTTAAGAATCAGCCGTTTCACTTTGTTAGCTGTCTCTTCGACATTATATACACATCCTCTGCGGATACAGCTCGCAGAGCTTTCCACCTCATGTGCCAGTATAGAAATACTTCCGTTTTCACTTCTCACACCTACCATTCCTACCAGATGTGAGGAGCCCAGGTCAATGGCCGCAATAAAGTCTGAATATGCCATAGGTTATAATATTTGTACAAGCGCTTTTTCTGATAATAGAGAGTAAAATTACATAAATCAATCGTTTTTCAACTACTATTTTACATGAAATAAGTTTTTTTTATACAGAGAATGGAATCCTGCTAAAAAAAGAACCTTTTTGCTACCTTTTATGGTTATCATTACCGAAGAGAAATATGTAGTTTTGCAAAAGATAATCAAATACATAATGAAAAAATATAAAATTATCATAAGTGGTGGTGGTACCGGAGGACATATCTTCCCGGCCATATCTATTGCTAACGCTTTCAGGGAACGTTTTCCGGAGGCTGATATTTTATTTGTCGGAGCAGAAGACCGGATGGAGATGGAAAAAGTTCCGGCAGCCGGTTACCCGATCGTAGGCTTACCGGTCAGCGGATTTGACCGTGCCCACCTGTTAAACAATTTCAAAGTACTCATGCGTCTGTTCAGGAGTCTTCGCCTGGCCCGCCAAACAATTAAAGAATTTAAACCCGACATTGCCATTGGCGTCGGAGGATTTGCCAGTGGGCCTACTCTGTGGATGGCCGCTCAGGAAGGAGTCCCCACCCTATTGCAGGAGCAAAACTCCTATGCGGGAGTGACCAATAAACTGCTGGCTAAAAAAGCAAAAAAGATCTGTGTCGCTTATGAAGGGATGGAGCGTTTCTTTCCGGCTGATAAAATCGTATTAACCGGCAATCCGGTCCGGGGTGACCTGGCCTTAGCCAGTAATAAAAAAGAAGAAGCCCTCCATTATTTCGGACTATCCGCAAATAAAAAAACGATTCTGGTCGTGGGAGGTAGCCTAGGAGCACGTACAATCAACCAAAGCATTCAAAAAGGGTTACAGGAAATAGCCGGCTCCGGGGTTCAGTTCATCTGGCAAACCGGAAAATACTATCAGGAAGATGCTCAAAAAGCCTTACTTGACTATCCCAATATACCTGTCTGGTGTTCCGGTTTTATCAGCCGGATGGATTATGCCTATGCCGCAGCCGATCTGGTCATCTCCCGGGCAGGAGCCAGTTCCATTTCGGAACTATGCCTGTTAGGAAAAGCAGTTATCCTGGTACCTTCGCCCAATGTAGCAGAAGACCACCAGACACAGAATGCCCTGGCATTAGTCAGAAAAAACGCAGCCATTATGGTCACTGACAAAGATGCGCCCGGACAATTAGTACACCAGGCACTGGAGATTGTTAAAGATGAAAGCCAATTAAAACAACTTAGTGAAAATATCAGTACCTTAGCCCAGCAAAACAGTGCCGCACGAATTGTGGACGAGATTTGCAGGATTATTAAATAACATGAAAACAGAGGAAATACAAGCAGTCTACTTTGTAGGGGCCGGAGGCATCGGAATGAGCGCCCTGATCCGTTATTATCTTTCCAAAGGGAAAGTAGTTGCCGGCTATGACCGTACCCCTTCCCAACTGACTGAAGAACTGATAAAAGAAGGAGCCGGAATCCATTATGAGGATAATATTGACCTGATTCCGGAAACCTGCCGGGTACCGGAGACAACACTGGTAGTCTATACCCCCGCTGTTCCGGATACTCATACGGAACTATCCTATTTCCGGGAAAATAAGTTCACCATCCTGAAACGGGCACAGGTCCTGGGCGAAATCACACGTTCCTCACGGGGACTTTGTATTGCCGGTACACACGGAAAGACGACGACCTCCTCTATGACCGCCCATCTCCTAAAGCAGTCACATGTCGATTGTAATGCCTTTCTGGGAGGAATCCTGAAAAATTACAACAGTAATCTCCTGCTCTCTTCAACTTCCGATCTGACAGTGATCGAGGCTGACGAATACGACCGTTCCTTCCACTGGTTACATCCTTATATGGCCGTGATCACCTCTGCTGATCCCGATCATCTCGATATCTATGGTACTCCGGAAGCCTACCGGGAATCATTTGAAAAGTTTACCTCTCTGATCCGCCCCGGTGGTTGCCTGATTATGCGCAAAGGAGTTGATGTGACTCCCCGCCTGCAATCCGGAACCCGGCTCTATACCTATTCAGCAACAGACGGAGGTGACTTCCATGCGGAAAATATCCGTATAGCCAATGGAGAAATCCTGTTTGATTTTACCGGTCCCGGAGTCCGGATCACCAATGTCAGCCTGGGGGTTCCGGTGAAAGTGAATATCGAAAACGGGATCGCTGCGATGGCTGTGGGTTATCTCAATGGAATGACAGAAGAGGAACTAAAGAGAGGAATGGCTACATTTGCCGGCCCCAAACGAAGATTTGATTTTCATATCCGGAAAGAAGAGATTGCCCTGATTGATGATTATGCCCACCATCCGGCAGAACTCCGGGAAAGTATTTTGTCTGTAAAAGAACTCTATAAAGGGAAAAAAGTGACCGGCATCTTCCAGCCACATCTCTATTCCAGAACACAGGACTTTTCAGCCGCATTTGCAGAAAGCCTGTCGTTATTAGATGAACTGATCCTGCTGGATATCTACCCGGCACGCGAAGAACCGATTCCGGGAGTTACCTCAGAACTTATTTTCAATCAGGTAACCATTCCCCATAAGACCCTTTGCCGGAAAGAAGAGTTAATAGACCTTTTGCGCGACGGTCATTATGAAGTCATCCTCATGGCCGGAGCCGGAGACATTGACCGGCTTGTAGAACCTGTAAAACAATTATTAGAAAAGTGAGTACCGTACGAATCATTTCTGTTATTATTGCTGTTATCCTTGGCTGTTATATTGTATTTGTTTCCTTCTTTTTTAAGAAAGAGACAGACCGGGGAGAGGTATGCAGGAATCTGATCGTACAGGTAAAAGACAGTCTCGAAAAGCATTTTGTGACAGAAGCAGATTTACTGTCTTTCCTCAGGAAAGCAGACCTGGACCCGATCGGTAAGCCCATGGCTTCCATTAACACCGATCAGATCGAGACTGAATTAATGAAAAATGAGATGATCGCCCGGGTGGAAGTCTACAAAACCCCTTCCGGAGCCATTAAACTGGAGGTTTTGCAAAAAGTACCGATCTTACGGGTCATCACCTCTCAGGGCACTAACTACTATGTGGATAATGAAGGGAGTACTATGCCCATTAGCCGGCGGTATGCTGCTCATGTCCCGGTTGCAACCGGTTACATCAGCCGGGAACTGGCTACCGGAGAGTTATACGATTTTGCTCTTTTCCTGCGTAAAAACGAATTCTGGTATTCCCAGATCGACCAGATCTATGTACAGCCTACCGGAGAAGTCACCCTGATTCCCCGGGTAGGTGATCACCGGATCCTGTTAGGGACCTTTGAAAATTACATGGAAAAATTAGAAAATCTACAAGTATTC
>JAJQES010000373.1 GCA_021201565.1 Tannerellaceae bacterium | reverse complement strand
TGGAATTTCATCAATAGGAAGAATATCTTCACTTATTTTCATTTGTCCGGAACAGACACTGGATACTACCATTAGCACACTAAGAATTATAAATATTTTATGCTTTATGAAATTCATTTCATTATAAATTTAGCTGTACAAAGGTATATTTTTTAAGTATAACCTTACTAGCAAACCCCAAACACAGAATCGCACCCATAATCCGGTTTTCCACAGATAAAACGTATTACCTTTTGACAGTAAAACGGCAGTAAAAAAGAAATCAGCTATTTACAATAAAATGTAAATAGCTGATTTTCAGCGTCGGGATGACAGGATTTGAACCTGCGACCACACGCCCCCCAGACGCGTACTCTACCGGGCTGAGCTACATCCCGCTCATATTTGAGTGCAAAAGTAATGGTTCCTGCGTTAAATTCCAAAACTTTCACGATAAAAATCCAGAGACTCCAGGATCAACTCTTTGGTAACAGATTGGTTGATACGTACATCTCCTATCTGTGCCAATAGGGTAAAGTTTATAATTCCTCCTTCGTTCTTTTTATCATGGGTCATCAGTTCGCACAGCGTATCGTAATCAGTACAATCAAAAGAAATAGGACGGTAATATTCTTTGATATAAGAGATCACCTGGCGCAGACGGTCCATCGGGAAACCACAAACCTTATGTGATAAATAGAGTTCACATACCATACCGGCCGCGACTGCATGCCCGTGCAATACCGGAGCATCCTTTTTAAAGGTGAGACTTTCAAATGCGTGTCCAATGGTATGCCCGAAATTTAATGCTTTGCGGATTCCTTTTTCTTTCGGATCTTCTTCTACTATCTTTTCTTTTACGGCGACTGACTGGGCGACCAGTTTATTCAGGAAAGAGTAATCGATTTTACTATCCGGATCAAACAACAATACAGAGGTATAAATCTCTATAGAGCTAATCAGAGCATGTTTGATCATTTCCGCATACCCCGACAACAAATTTTCACGGTCCAGTGTACGCAGGAAATTACAATCAATAAATACACATTCGGGTGGATAAAAAGACCCGATCTCATTCTTTAATCCGTTAAAATTAATACCGGTCTTACCTCCTACAGCAGCATCCACAGAGGCCATCAGCGTAGTCGGGATATTCAACGTACGAATTCCCCGTTTAAAAGTAGCTCCGGCAAAACCACCCATATCGGTGATCATACCACCGCCCAGATTCACCAGGAAGGAATTACGGGAAGCTCCTTCCGTAGAAAGTATACGCCATATATAGGCCAGTATTTCGATGTTTTTATTTAGATCCCCGGCATCTGTTGTTATAATACGCGCTTCCTTCAACTGAGGAACCTTTTGTATGAATGGTAAACATTTATCCCGGGTATTTGTATCAGTCAGTACAAATAATTTATCATAAGATGCTGAAGATAGAAATGACTTTAAATCAGCACATAAATCAGTAGAAATAACGACTTTTTGTTTTCCCATTTTTATTTTAAATTAGCTGCTTCCAATACAGCATCCACCGCCATGGCCAATCCTTCCGGATTCTTACCTCCGGCTGTTGCGAAGTGAGGCTGGCCACCGCCGCCTCCCTGAATATGTTTAGCCGCATCTTTTACAAGTTTTCCAGCATTCAGTCCATCGGTCACCAGATCATCACTGAGCATCACCATCAGAGCACACTTAGGGCCTTCTTTAATTCCAAACACAAATACAAAGCTTTCTTTGAGTTCACCTTTGATCTGGAAAGCAATGTTCTTCATCACTTCTGTGGTTCCGGGAGTTACCCCACTCATCACTTTAACACCATTGACCTCTACGGCACGGGAAACGAGTTCTTTTTTCAGCTGAACAGCTTTCTCTTTCACAAACTCTTCAATCTGTTTTTTCATTTCCGCATTTTCTTCAATAGACTTTTTAATAGATTGTGCCAGATTCGGCATATTATTCATAAGTCCTTTCAATTCACGGATCAAATCCTGCTGCATAAAGAAATACTCTTCAGCACGGGCTGCTGTCACCGCTTCAATACGGCGGACACCTGCGGCGATAGAACTTTCCGACAAAATCCGGAGTGAACCGATCATACCCGTATAAGCCACATGCGTACCTCCACACAACTCTACTGAACTTCCATATTTAACTACCCGGACTTCATCGCCATATTTTTCACCGAACAAAGCCATAGCACCCATCTCTTTAGCCTGGGCAATAGGAAGGGAACGATGCTCTTCCAGTTTGTAATTGGCACGGATCTTTTCGCCGACCCGTTTTTCAATCTCACGTAACTCTTCATCCGTTACTTTCTGGAAGTGTGAGAAGTCAAAGCGGAGCGATTCGGGAGATACATACGAACCTCTCTGTTCTACATGCGTTCCTAATACTTCACGCAGGGCTTCATGCAGCAGGTGAGTTCCGGAGTGATTACACTCTGACTGTAAACGTTTCCGTTGATCAATAGCAGCCGTAAATGTGGCTGACAGATCGGCCGGTAACTGTGTCGTGATATGAACCGAGAGGTTATTTTCACTCTTTGTATCTATAATAGCAAGCTTTTCACTTTCATGGATCAACCAACCGGAATCTCCAACCTGTCCTCCTTTTTCTGCATAGAAGGGAGTCTGGCTGAGAACAATTTGGTACAGTTCCTTATTCTTTTGTTTGATTTTACGGTAACGCAGGATCTCGGCATCACATTCAAATAAATCATAGCCTACAAAACGACTGTCTCCTTCTTTCAACACAACCCAGTCCCCGGTCTCAACTGCTGCAGCATTCCGGGCACGCTCTTTCTGCTTCTGCATTTCAGTGTTGAATTCATCCAGATTGACTTCCATATCGTTTTCACGTAGTATCAATTCTGTCAAATCCAAAGGAAATCCGTAGGTATCATACAAGACAAATGCATCAATACCACTTAAGATGGTCTTACCGGCAGCTTTTGCCTCCCCCATTTTTTTATCTAACAAACGAATACCGGTTTCCAGTGTGCGAAGGAACGAATCTTCCTCTTCTCTGATTACCTTTTCAATGAGTGTCCGCTGGTCGATTAATTCCGGATAAGCATCTCCCATAGTATCAATGAGAGCAGGGAGTAACTTATACATAAATGCCTCTTTCCGGTTCAGGAAGGTATATCCGTAACGTACCGCACGACGCAGAATACGACGGATCACATATCCGGCTTTGGCATTGGATGGCAGCTGTCCATCCGTAATAGAGAAGGAAATAGTACGAATGTGATCGGCAATCACACGCATAGCGATATCCTGCTGACGATCTTCTCCGTAGGTTACTCCGGTAATTCCGGCAATAGCCTGAATAATAGGCTGGAAAACATCGGTATCATAATTGGATGTTTTTCCCTGTAAAGCCATACAAAGACGTTCAAATCCCATACCGGTATCAATGACCCTGGCAGGTAGCGGTTCCAGGGAACCATCCGCTTTGCGGTTGTACTGCATGAATACCAGATTCCAGATTTCAATGACCTGTGGATGATCTTTATTGATCAGGGTTGCCCCCTCTATTTCTGCCCGTTCAGCAGCTGAACGAATATCTATATGAATCTCTGAGCAGGGACCACAGGGACCTGTATCCCCCATTTCCCAGAAGTTATCTTTCTTATTTCCATTCAGGATATGGCTTTGCGGCAAATATTTCTCCCAATATCCGGCAGCCTCATTATCCCGCTCCAGTCCTTCTCCTTCACTCCCTTCAAATACAGTTGCATACAGCCGGTCGGGATCCAGCTTAAGGACTTCTACCAGGTATTCCCAGGCCCATTCTATAGCTTCTTTCTTAAAATAATCACCAAATGACCAGTTCCCTAACATTTCAAACATAGTATGGTGATACGTATCATGTCCCACCTCTTCCAGGTCATTGTGTTTACCACTAACCCGTAAACATTTCTGTGAATCGGCTACACGGGCATATTTTACAGGGACATTACCCAGAATAATATCTTTAAACTGATTCATACCCGCATTCGTAAACATCAGAGTGGAATCCCCTTTGATCACCATAGGTGCGGAAGGAACGATCTGATGGTGCCTGGAAGCAAAAAATGTTTTGAATGACTCGCGGGTTTGTCTTGCTGATAACATATTCTATTGTAGTTAGTAGGTGGTAGTTGTAAATAACTACTTATACCAAATTATATTAATATTCCGAAAAACAATTTGCAAAAGTACTACAAATTATTATTTTTGCGAGCATTCAAATACGAAAATATTAGATGAAACTCCGAAGAACGAGAAAAACGTACTACATATATAACCCTAACACTTTAAACTATGAACGTGTCTATCCATCCAAACGTGATCGCATGTTTATGGTGTTACGTCATTTAAGTACCGGAATTGCTTTCGGGATTGCTACGTTTTTTATGATGATGTACTTTATTGACTCTCCCATGGAGTCACAACTCCGGAAGGAGAATAAACTGTTACAGACTCAGTTTGATGTGCTTTCACGCCGGATCGCAAGTGCCGCAGAGATTCTGGAAGACCTTCAGCAGCGGGATGAGAAACTATACCGGGCTATTTTCCAGGTAGAATCTATTCCCGAATCAGTCCGTAAAGCGGGTTTTGGAGGATCAAACCGGTATGAACATTTATTGGATCTGCCCAATTCTGACCTGATCATATCTACTACGCAAAAAATGGATATCCTGGCTAAACAGCTTTACATTCAATCCAATTCCCTGGAAGAGCTGATTGCTGTTGGAAAAACTCAGGAGGATCGTCTAAAATGTATTCCGGCCATTCAGCCGATTGCAAACAAGGATCTGACTCGTATGGCTTCCGGATTTGGAATGCGGATTGACCCCATTTACCGGACTCCCCGTTTCCATTCGGGCATGGACTTTACAGCTAAAACCGGCACGGACGTATATGCCACCGGAGATGGAGAGATCATTTTCGCCGGTTGGAAACAAGGTTACGGTAACTGTATTGAGATTAATCATGGATATGGATATAAAACCCTGTATGGCCACCTTCACAAATTTAATAAGAAAGTAAAAGATAAGGTCGTTAGAGGAGAAGTGATCGGTTTTGTAGGAAATACAGGTAAATCTACTGCTCCTCATTTACATTATGAGGTAATTGTAAACGGCAGACATGATAATCCTGCGAAATACTACTTTATGGACCTGACGCCGGAAGAGTATGACCGGATGATACAATTGGCAGGGAATCACGGACAGGTAATGGATTAAAACATGGGATTAAAAAAAGACAAAAATACGAAACTATATTATTCCATCAGCGAAGTGGCCCAGATATTCCAGGTAAATGAATCGACTCTCCGCTTTTGGGAAAAAGAGTTTGACACCATTCAACCCCGTAAAACCGGGAAAGGAACCCGTTTTTATAAACAGGAAGATATTGACGCAATCAGGGTGATCTACTATCTGGTGAAAGAACGGGGAATGACTTTAGCCGGTGCCCGCCAGCGATTAAAAGATAATAAGGATACAACTATCCGGCAGGCTGACATTGTAAACCGGTTACAACAGATCAAGCAGGAATTGATCTCTCTGAAAGAGGCATTTGACCTGATAGATTCCCAATAAGGAAAACAGGAAAAAATAGGAATCTGATACACATAAATTACACACAATCCCGGATCTGCCTCACGGCGAATCCGGGATTTCTTTTTTAATAAATCTAATGTGTTACTATTTACAAAGCGTTTGTGATATAATAGTTGCCTGACGAATCCGGTCTGCCATTCCAATCCCATCCCGGATATTTCCGGCCAATATTAGTCCCGGATACCGGTTTTCCAATTGCCGGATCTTTTCTAACCGCTCACCAGAATCCTTTTTATATTGAGGAATAGCCCGGAAATGTCTGAAAATACGGATCAGATCCGGATCTTTAGTTTGCGGAAATTTTAGAAGAGATACACATTCTCTCCGGACCAGATCCATAATTTCCGGATCTGTCAGAGACAGAAATTCCGGATGCCGGACTCCTCCCAGAAAAAAGGAGAATAAAGCACCTCCTTCAGGCGCCCTTCCCGAAAAACAGGCCGCCGGAAACAAAATTCCTAATACATCCTTTTTTTCACAGGATGGGATCAATCCTCCAAAGGCATTAAAAGAAAGATCTTCCATATCTTTTATTCCGACACTTACCTGAACAACCGGGGCATATTGCAGATTAGTAACGGGCTGCCACTCTTCTGTTGATATAAAAGGAAGAAGAGCCGGTAAAGAATACCCTCCGGTTGTAGTTATAACCTGCCGGGAAAGAATGTCTAATTGACCAGAAGGAAGAGAACAGACAGTTTTCCATCCTTCCGGACCAGGTTCGATCCGTATATCTTTTGCAGAAAGAAGAATCCGTTCTTCTCCTATATGTTTGGTTAAAGCCGCTGTCAGGTTCCCCAATCCATTTTTTACTGAAAAGACTTTCTTAGTGGCCAGCCGGTCCCGCTCCGTTTTGGGTTCACGGGCTTTTGCAACCGCTCCTTTAATAAACCCACCGTACTGTTGTTCCAGAGTATATAGTTTCGGCAAAGCAAAACGAGTAGCCAGCTGCATAGGGTCACCGGCATAGACTCCGGAAATAAACGGGTCAACCGCATAATCCAGATAAGATTTGCCCAACCGTCGTCTGGCCAGTTCACCTACCGGTTCGTCCGGATCCGTTCCTTTTTTCCGGAAAGGCTCTCCTAAAATGCGGAATTTATCATAAAAAGAGAAAAGAGAGGTAGTCAAACCTCCTAATGGGCTGTTGGGTAGTTCATGAAAGCAATCCCCTTTCCATATCAGACGCCGTTTAGCCTCTTCACGGGCAATTTCTATTTCACAATCCGGTTCCAGCAGTTGAAACAATTCTGCGACCTCGGGATGTGAAACCGCACCGGTATTAGGTCCGCTCTCATAGATAAAGCCTTGCTCCCGGAAAGTACGAATTTGTCCTCCGGCCCGGTCCTGCTGTTCCAATACCAGCACATTCCGTCCCTGTTTTTTCAGATAAAAAGCAGTGGTCAATCCGGTCAATCCAGCCCCTATAATTACAATATCTTTTTCAATCCGCTTCATCAATAATACTTTGATCCCGTTTAAATATAACAAGAATATAGACCAACGAAAGGGCTGCCAATAGGATTTCAAACCGGAACAGTCCTCTATACCCAAACATATCTGCCACTTTTCCGCTGCTTACCGCTACGACCATACTACTAATATGAGTCAGCACAGTCTGAATGGTAAAGTCTGTTCCTTCTCTTCCCGGACGTACACAATCCATAGCCGTCGTATATACCACAATGGTAGCCATTCCATAGCCACCCCATAACAGACAGATACCTCCATATAGCCATCCGGCAGAAGGGATACCGGAAGATATCCACCAAAAATAAACAGGGATCAGTAAAATGACAGTAGCAAATAAAATACGGGATCTGAACCGGCCTATGCTACGCACAATAAAACCAGCCATAAAAGAAGTAGCAAAGCCGGTAAAGGTTCCCACAATGCCATTCATAAATCCAATCTCTGCCATATCATATCCCAGATCTACCAGCCAGGGTTTAATCATTGTCAGAATCCCGGTTAACCCGGAATAGACAAGCAACAGGAATAAAATCTGTTTATAAATTCCTTGCTGTGTAAAAAAGTAGATCAGGTCTTTTTTGGTCGCACGGGTTACTTCTTTTTCCCGGTGTACCACCAATTGCTTATTCATCCATAACGGCAGTACAGCCACAACAACAAAAAGTGCCAGACAGGGAAGAAGTACGAACCAGCCCAGCCGGTTAAACAGAAGTAATAAGATGCCGCTTCCTACCAGGCTTCCACCGAAACTACCCATAGACTGCATACTGTTAACCAGACTCTTATCCTTCCGGTTAAAAGACAATACTGCCAGGGCATCGGTAGCAATATCCTGTGTAGCAGAAGCAATACAGGAAAGTAAAATGAATCCCAGAATAAGAATAAAATGAATTTTAAAATCCAGGAAAGCGATTACAAAAATAAAAGCTGCATACATCAATTCCGAAGAGATGATCCACCGCTTAAAATCGGTAGTTGTAATAGTATGCCTGTCTACCCAGGGAGACCATATAAACTTAAGAATCCAGGGTAATTTAATTAACTGTAACAGGCCGATAGCCGAGAGTGAAAAGTTTTCCTGGCGCATAATCACGGGCAAAACCGTTGTGAAAAAACTCATCGGAATGGTCTGCGCAATATAGAGACAAAAAAACGTTCCTAAATTATATATTTTCTCTTTTTGAGACATATTCAATCACACTC
>JAJQES010000138.1 GCA_021201565.1 Tannerellaceae bacterium | reverse complement strand
ATTTCATTGGGAACATGGAAGTTGTACATTTGGCAGACTTCTGTGATCCGCAGGGCAAAAGCATCGTCGCAGGCAAAGATGGCAACAGGTTTAGGTAGTCCGTCCAGCCATTCTGTAAGAGCTGTCAGATCGGACGTAGAGTCATACCGTATGTTGTGGTCTTCGTTGTAACAGGAGAGTGTTTTTCCCTCTTCCTCCAACCGGCACCTGAAGCCGTCTTCCCTTTCACGTGACCATACGGTAGTGCGGGTTCCGTAGAACCCGAAGTTTGTGTACCTTTTTTTCAGGAAATAGTTGGCAGCCATTGTTCCGGTTCCCCAATACTCACCGGTGATGTTGGATATCCCGCTGATCCGGTCGGTGTAGTTTTGCAGAATAATGGGAATATCCAGTTCCCGTAACCGTTCAATGTTTACATCGGATAGTTGGCCGATAATGGCATTAGCTTTCCATTTTTGCGCAATTTTTACCACCATGTTTTCATACAGGTCTTCCCCTGTCAGGGGAAGCCGGTAAAAACTCCAGTTGCCTACTTCGCGGGAGTATTGCAAAAAGCCTTTCAGTAACAAGCGGCTGTATTCGCTGGAAAAGTCGGATAGCAATAGGATTCTTAACATAAAAACTGGTGTTAGTAAGGGTAAAACAAACTTTTCACTCTATATGTCACAAATGTAGATCTAAAGCGATGGTCAATATACGTCAAATCCCGTTATAAAATTGTCAAATAGCGTCAAAGAATTATAATGGGTTATATTATCTCTATAAGTTATAAAAATATGTCTTTCAGCCGCAGATAAGTTACAAATCGGAGATTCCGGTTTATCGGATCCTCTTTTTTTGCTTCCAGGTTACAATCGTAGATCGGACTTCTCTAAACCTGAAAGAGGAAGGAAGCTCGTCTGTTACCTATTATTTATAGTCTTCTACTAATTCCCCCTGACTATTGTATGTTTTTACGATGTACTCATATTTGTATTCCGGTTGCAGGGAAGAAGTTGTACGGGTGTTTGAACCGGTATCTTCGTAGACCCGGATATCAATATCATACAGGTAATTCCGGTCGGGAATGGGAAGATCGGCTGTATAGGATTGAGGTTCCGCGCTGTTGTTAATATAGGTATAGAGAGTAATAACCGGGGGCTGGGGCGCCTGGTACACGTATACAATATTGGTATAGGTTTGTTCGCCATTGTCGGTCAGGGGAAGATCGGCGGCAAAATTAAAATAATCACTTAGCGGCAAAACGGCTGTCGGGTTTTCTATTATATAGGTATAGCCGGCGGCATGTTGTATGAGAAAACTATTGTTGGTGCTGAGCGTAGGATTTTCCGGGAAGGTCAGGTTGATCCGCATTTTTGCACAGGTCCTTTCTACTTCTACCAGGGCATTCGTACCGCTTGTAAAATCGAAATTGAGAGTAGACCCATACATACAGAAACCTTTGAGGGGATCCAGGTTGTTGCTTTTATTTACTTCCGGTGTATGCAGGTTTTTTAAGTCTGTTAATGTAGAAAGAGCCTCCAGGGTGGCGGCATCGTCGTAATTTGTTACTACATAAATGTTTTTTGTTCCTAGGTCGGCCGGTTCTTCCGGTAAAGAGACCAGTTTATAGTCTCCGGAAGTACTGAATCCGGTGTTTATATAGGTATGTGTAAAAGTGTCCGAAGAAGGATCTGTCAGGAAAACAGAGATGGTATGAATCGTCTGTTCACTTGCCAGATTGTCCTCGTCTACGATCCGGGTCCGGAATGGCTGCGGAAGCCCCAGGCGGATGATACTGCCCTCTTCCGGGATACTCTCTGTGGAATCCACCCGGGTACAGGCAATCAATAATAGAAGAACCGGTACTATGTAATAAACTATTTTTCTCATCCTATAATTAATCAACTGTTCTTACACAACGGGAAACCGTGCTGCTGTAATCGTATCTTTCAAACTCATGATAGAGAATTGTATCCCAGTTTGAACGGATAGAAGGTGAGAGGTAAGTATCTCCATACCAATAGGCTTTTACCTGGATAGTCGCTTCGTTGTAATACCAGACGAGGTCTGTTCCGGGAGCTCCTTCAAAAGGCCATCCATTGGGATAATCTTCTATTCTGACCATAATATCTCCGGGAGTAAAATAGAGGTCAATCAGTCCTAATTTCTCATCTGTCAGAACGTCTTGATGATTATTTTCATTCATTAAGATCGTAGAAGAGAGATCATAACCGGTGAGTTTCTCTAAAAGTGCCTGAGCTTCCTGCCGGAAATGTAAGGGATAATAGGGCATATTCCATGTGTCGGCCAGCCAGGTATTGGAGGTCCAGACATTATAGGCTACGTCACAAATAGCCAGGAAAGAAAGGAGTTCGCAGGAGTTGATCAGGCGCCATCCCTCTCCGTATTTCTTTTCACAATAATAGGGCGGATTTCCCCGTTTTATCGTAGGCCCCTGTAAGACGGGATCATAATAAACCACCGTATCATTATAGGCTCCCTGAAGTCCCTGTGTCAGGTATTCATTAACGGATAAGATTTCTACTCTCCCGCATTCAGTCGGGAAGATGATGCTGGAATCCGTAGGGTAGATCGGTGGAATGACAATTTGTTGATCTCCCTGGAAAAGATAGGTGTAAGTATCCTTTTGCCAGGGTTTCACATACACTTCAATAACAATGCCCCCTTCTCCGTCAATATAGGCATTGATAATATAGTGATAATTCCGGATCACACTATTGGTGGAGAGTGGCGGAACCGTCCGGCGCTGGGAAGTGAGCCCACTAAAGGCTGCGTCATTTTCAATAGGGAAGGTCTGGTTGTTGATCTCCAGTAATGTGGATATGGTACTGCCTTCCGGGATCAGGAATTCCGGGATGTAAAAAGAAACAGCTCCGATACTATCCCTCGTATAATCCAGTCCGGCTAAAGAGCCGGTGTTGGAGGATACGGAATTGCCTGTGTAATATTCATCTATGGGTGGTACGGAAAAAGTGGTGGCAACATTCTCCAGGAGTACTGATGTAATGGTATTCTCCGGAACGGTACTTCCCAATACTTTTTTCCGGAATACGACCTCCACTTTAGCCAGTGACCGGATCAGTTCTACTCTGCCATTTGGAACCGCCAGTAAAGTGGGGTTGGTTTCCGTTCCTCCTTCGGTTACAGCGATATTTGTATAAACGGCAGACATCAGGAACCGTCCTTCTGTGGACGTTCCGTCCGGTGTAAAATCCGGATGATAGGCCAGCGAAGCAAAGCGGGTATCCGTGCCGAATTCCGATTCGTTTTCTATTTCCAGCAAAGCGTCCGTAAAGTCGCCCTGATAGACGGTTTCATTGGCGATAAAGTAGAAGTTATAGGTTCCGACCGGTAACAGGACTGCTTTACTTTGTACTTCAAACCCATTCGGGAAGTAGAGTTTTTCGTTAAAGACCACCTCTCCATTGTCCGGGTTGAATACGAGCATACGTAACTCATCTACCCGGTCTTCCCAATACACTTCGTCCTGATTGATACTTCTGGAGGCTGCCCGTACGGATAGGGAAATGAATGAATCGCCTTCGTGCCGGTTTCTTCCCTGGTCCTCTTTGTTGCAACCAATGGCCAGAAGGACCGGCAGACAAAGAACGATCATCCTTTTCCGGATAGTATAGTTTATGTCGGATGGTTTCTGATTCATTTTTACCCTCATTTACATTTGAGTATCATAGCTATGTAGCCGCCAGTTATTGATCCATATTTCAGTGATGGCATACGTCCCGCACTGACAGGTGTCATCAATCACAAACCGGATGGTAAAGTCATGGTCACATGCCAGATTAACATGGGGATTCATCAGCAGTAAGGCACCCAGTAAACTTCCGCTGAACAGGTTCATCCCGGACTCCCGGTGCCGGACTGTAATGGTGTTATTGTAGCCGGTTTCCAGTTTGAGTAAGGTAAAGGAGGCTTCCAGCGTGTTTTCTTCCTCTGCATAGACGGGAATGTATTGGAGTGTTTCATCCTGTGCGATGGTTCCATCAATGTTCATGGAAGTATTTCCGGCTTCTATGAGAATTTCAAAATCATCCGGTCTGTTCAATCCTTCTACTATAACCACTATCCGGTTGGTTATTTCCTGCATATTGACAGAAATCTCTTCCCAGGCAGTTCCCGCATTGGTGTTTTCCGGAACATATACCGCGGCACTTTCACCAAAGAAGATCCGGCTGCCCTGAATGGACACCGCTTCGTTGGCTGAACGTTTGATCCGGAATAGGAGGTCGTCCCGGGTAGTTATACTGTCCTGAAGTTCATTGACTTCGTATAATCCCTCAGTTAATCCGGACCAGGCGATCGCTGTGTACAGACCACTTTCCACCTCTATCTGTTGGAAGTATTCAGCGTTTAGTACGACATCAGTTGCTTCCTGATGGGTGATTAAGAGACCTTCTCTGTCAAATATTCCTATCATAAGGTCCCGGATCTCTTCCGGGTAAGTTGTGGTTGTCCCGCAGGCTGTTCTGGAATAGAAAGATATTTCAATTCCCCGGACCCTTTCTTCTCCCGGTTCATCCGGGCAGTCTGTATCATCCTGGTTGTCTTTGACACATCCGGACAAAATAGCCAGGAGGGCTATTCCAAACCACCAGACCGGTTGGTAACGTACATTCATCTTTTTAGTTGTTACAGTAGGAGTTGATTTATAACAGAGGCTGTACCGGATCTTTCCGGATAAGCCTCTGCCTGTAATTATAATTCTATACCATACGAGTGTACCGTCCAGTCTAATGCGGTCACTTCTACTGTCATGTAAGTCTCTTCCGGAGTCAACGGATCAATCGGATCAATTGGCGTATCGGGTTCATCCGGATTCACAGGTTTGGGGTCCGGGTTTTCGGTACCGGGAACTTCCGGATACAACGGATTCCAGTTTTGTCCGATCTGTGAGAAACCGGTGATATTGATATGATAGATGTTATTTCTTACTACCGGTGAATTCAGAGGACGGGTAATGTTGTCCGGGTTCAGCCAGGCATAATATAACATTTTACCTTCCAGGTAAACGGCAACTTTCTGGTTTTGAACGGCATCTAAAGCAGCCTGTTTGTTGGAGTAAATAAGACCATCCGCCTGTCCTACATAGAATGTACCATTCGTGAGTGTACCCCCATCGGCAATAGCTGAAGCCGCCGGCGTAAAGATGGTTCTCACTAATACATACGCTGTATTTCCTTTCCGGTAACCGGTCGTTGTTAATGTTCCACTCTCATGTGTGTTTTCAAACAGGAACTTACCGGGCAGCGACTTGTATCCGTCTCCGGCTGCGGGTAGGGCCGGAACGGCGTCGTCCAGATTAGAAAGATCCGAATAATCATAATATTCGGCTGCCTGGTCTTCATATTCACCTAATTCCGGTACATAATCATACCCGTAGGAAACATAATTAGTCTGAGGCAGGAAATAGATCTGATTAGTACCCTGGGCTACCGAATAAGTAACATCGGAAATAGTTCCTATCACATTTCCGTCATTGTCGGTGATTTCATTGCTTGCGGTTGTTGTTACAATGACACGGCTGGCCATACGTTCGACTTCCACAGCAATATGGTTGGCTCCGTTTAGAACAGATTGTTCGGAAATGTCCGGTTCGATCACCGCATTGGTTGCTTTCCCTGTCATCGTAATCACATCCCGTTCTACTCCGTTTACAGTGGTGACCTCAGCGAGTCCATCGATAGATACCAGCGCATCATCGCTGGTAATGGATGTGCCCAATGGATTGGGATTATTGATCACTACGTAAACGGTTTTAACACCTGAGGTAGTTCTGAAAGGCTGGCTGGGAGAAACCAATGTCCCGTTGGTGGCTAATCCGCTGCCGGCGAATCGTTTGGCTTCAATGGTGCCATCAGCTGAACGCATGTATATGTCCAGGGTTTCTACCAGATCATTTCCTTCATAGGTTCCGTCATTGTTATAATCTTCCGGTAAGGCTCTGGATGGAGCTGTGCCGGGAAGATAAACCGATAGGTTTACATACGTTGGAAGACCTTCCTGGAGATTGTCTTCCCCTACCTCGTCATTATTACAGGCTATCAGCCCAAATCCAAGGATGGATGCGAGTAGGTAGTTTTTTAAGTTCATAACTTTCATATTAAATAATTAGTATCTATTTTGGTTTTACAGATAGTTCCTGTTAGCTGAATGATTTTCCGGATTGGTTTTTATAGATTTGCATAGTTCTCATATCCGTTTTTAACATAACAATGAAAATTCAGAAAAGTTTCATAAAACAGGTGGTAAGGAGAGGAATAGGTTAAAAATAATCAGGATAAGTTATTTTTGGTATGGTGTTTATAGGGTGGGAAAGGCTAAGAGTGGGGTGCCAAAAGTCTATACTTTGTTCCCCTACTTTATAGAGGAATGCAAAGGAACAGGTTATATGCTATATTTATATTGTAATAACCGTCTGTTCCTTTGCGATTCCCGCTTTCGCGGGAAAGAACTGTTTTTATTTTCTGGTTAACCGGAAGTTTTGAGAGTGTAGCGTGGGCACCTCTTTCTGGTTTTCATCCAACTGAGTAAAGTGGTTGTCGCCGGTGCGGTAAAATCGTTTGTCTCCATCCTCGTCCGGTACCAGGGTGAGCAGGTCTCCCATGATCATATAGGTGCCTTCCTCTTCTTCCGTACGGGCATTGTCCCCTACATCTACCGAGTGGATTTTGTACCGGTGGTTGTCATACAAGGACAGGGTCGTCGTTAATGTTTTGCCTCCGGTGAACGTGGCACCTTCGTAAACACCATAATACCCTAAAGAGTCCATGTCGGATCTTCCTTCCGCCCCGTCATAGAAGTCTTCATAGTCATCCTCATAGCTATCTATATCTGCATCATAATCAGTGACAAAAGGAGCGACTTCCGGATCGGTGGGAGTTGCTTTTCTGTTATTACAGCCGGCCAGTACCAGCAGGGCCATACAGGCAATTGCTATATATTTCATCTTTTTCTTATTTTAAGTTATGCATACTCTATCACACATAAAACGTATTTATTTGTGAATTGTTCATATCAAACAAAAAAACTCCCTGCCGATACAGGATCAACAGGGAATCGTATGGTAAACCGGGATAAAGATAGCAGCATTTTCTTTCCTGTGGAGGCTTCCAAATTGCCACCGGGCTGGCACTGCAGTGACAAGCGCCTGACACTACATTGCCACAGGCTTGTCATTGCAATGTCAACCCGGTGGCAATGAAATGCCCGTAGGCTGACTGAATATTGTCATGAGATCGTCAAAATTTTAGTTTACCACTCATAGTTTTCTATATACGCATCAAATTCCCGGAGATGAGATACGCCATTCTTTTTGAGTATCTCCAGAAACGTGTGTTGTTCGGCCGGAGACAGCAAACGCTCCCCTTTGCGAATCCGGTAATAAGTTCTGGGGTTGAAATGACCTATCAAAGAAGAAACTACGCTTAACATCTGTTTGTGAGGGAGGTTTTCTAAAATACCTATGCATCCTTTTGCAAAGAGAACTTTAGTTGCCGGGCGGTATTGTGAGCATACACCTTCCTGTGTGGCCAGATATTTAGGACTGATAATAGTCCAGCATCGAATGTGCGCCGGTATGATGGGTTCTACGAGTTGTCTTAAACAGGTTCCGGCCTGTACACACTCCCGGTTCAGGCATACCGGGTAACCGGAAGGAACCTGTGAATAACTGATTTGTGTTTCCATAGTTTTAACGTATTTATCTAACAAATATACTTAAAATTAAAGAGAATATAGCCGATATAAATATTTTTTGTAAAAAGACTCTTGCTATAATCTAATTAATAAGGATCTAATTAAATAGGTATTTATCCGGTTGAATCCGGAGGAGATAAATTCCCTTTTGTAAATCTATCCTAACGACAAAAGAGGAAAGAAACAGTTTCATATACTATTCCGGCTGGTATTGTTTCCGTACCTTTGTATATGGTAAGGCAGGAAAACAAATAAAACTTATATGCAGAGGAAGTGGATCAACTACTGGAAATATAATCTATCGGATTCGTTACGGACGACTATTGACCGGGAAAAACAGGATCATTTTGAAATAAAAAGATGGGATCTGGCTGTTTCCCGGATTGATCAAAGGGAACAGGTGAACCGGATGATTGACCGGGAGGAACTGCGCCGTAACAAAAAGAGAGGGGCTTATTCCCCGCAAAGTGAGAAATGGGTTTCCCTGGACTGTGTGGATGTGTTGGTCGCCCCTTTTTATTTATCTCCCCTGCCGGAACATTCGGTGGTCTCTTCTGTGA
>JAJQES010000289.1 GCA_021201565.1 Tannerellaceae bacterium | reverse complement strand
CTCGCAGGGAATCTGCAGCTAATCACAGCACAAATCTCCCTGACGATTGAAAAACAATCCGTTAGGAATGTCATCCGGGAAATCGAACGGATCAGTGACTACCGTTTCTTTTATAATGAGGATCTTCCTGCTCTGGAACAGGTCATTTCCCTGAAATCAACGAATGCTTCCATTCAGACTGTACTCGACCAAATTACTAAACAAGCGCCAATCACATATATATTGAGAGCACAAAATCAGGTGGTGCTTTCTGCAAAAACTGTACAGGAGTCCGATGGAAAAAGAACTGTTTCCGGAGTTGTTATAGATGAGGAGGGAGAACCGGTTATCGGGGCGAATGTCATCCTGAAAGGGACTTCGCAGGGAAGTATTACCGGTGTGGACGGTGATTTTTCATTTCAGGTGCCTGCTACCGGTGCGATATTACAAATTACCTACCTGGGATATGTCCCGCAGGAAATACCGGTAGGCAATCAATCGGTGATCCGGATAATTATGCGGGAAGATCTACTGCAGATTTCCGAAGTCGTGGTGACTGCGTTGGGTATTAAACGGGAAGAAAAAGCGCTGGGATATGCCGTGCAGAAAGTCGCTAAAGATGGGTTGACAAATGCCAAGTCGGTGGATATTACATCTTCCCTTACCGGACGGGTGGCCGGTTTGAATATTCAGAACAGTACGGAATTCGGGGAGGCTTCCGAAATACTTTTACGGGGCGAAAAACCTTTACTGATAGTGGACGGGGTTCCCTATGATAATATGACGCTGAATGAAATTGCTGCGGATGATATTGAATCCATAGATGTGTTGAAAGGAGCGACTGCCTCAGCACTATATGGTTCCAGAGGTGGTTCCGGCGCGATCATGGTGACAACCAAACGGGGAGATAAAGAAGGACTGAAAATCAATGTGAACAGCAACACCATGTTTTTTTCAGGCTATCTGGCTTTCCCGGAAGTGCAACACTCCTATAGTGCCGGGACAGGAGGAAAATACAATAACAATGCTGTCTGGGGTGATAAGTTAGATATCGGCCGGACCGCTGTGATGTGGGATCCCTATACCTACGAATATCGTGAGCAGGAACTGGTTTCTAAAGGAAAAGACAATTTTAAAAATTTCCTGCAATTCAGTATGGTCACTAATAACAACGTAAATGTAACCCAAACCGGTAAATATGGTTCGGTACGAACTTCATTGACCCATGTATATAACCGGGGACAATATCCCAACCAGGATCTGAATAAGATTACCTACACGATCGGGGGAAATATGGAATGGAGGAATTTCAAACTGGATGCTTCGGCCTCTTATAATAAACGGAAAGCCTCCAATATCAGTGGGACCGGCTACTCAGGCAGTTATATTTATGATATGGTGATCTGGGGAGGTACGGAGTATGATGTCAGGGATTACCGGAATTATTGGGTAGAAGGTAAAGAACATATCCAACAAAACTGGTATGATGATAGCTGGTATGATAATCCCTATTTCAAAGCTAATGAGGTGATCAATAGTTTTGATACGGATCTTTTTAATGGAGCACTCAATCTGACATACGAATTCAACTCCTGGTTAAAAGCTATGGGACGTGCCGGAGCTGATGTACAGACTACCCGTACCATTAAGAGGAATGCGATTAGTGCCAATTATGGCTGGGATAAAAAAGGGTACTATTCACAGCAGAGAGAGACCAATTTCAGTGTCAATGCGGATGCAATAGTAATGGCAGACCGGACCTGGGATAAGTTTAACCTGAATGTGCTCGGAGGTGCTTCTGTCTATTACCGGCAAAATGACCGGATGCTCAACAAAACGCAGGGTGGCTTATCGATTCCCGGGTATTACTCTTTGTATAGTTCCGTAGACCCGATTGCATTTGAGAGTGAATATAAACAAAAAAGGGTAAATAGCTTATATGGAAAAGCCTCTTTTTCCTGGGCGAGTACCTATTTTCTGGATGTGACGGCACGGAATGACTGGTCATCTACTCTACGTTCGGACGAACGTTCTTATTTCTATCCTTCGGTTTCGGGAAGTGTGGTTTTATCAGAGATACTCCCTTTGCCGGAAGGATGGAACTTCCTGAAAGTAAGAGGGTCCTGGACTACCTCTAAATACGACGCGGGCATTTATGCCAATAATAATGTCTATACCGTGAATACAAATGTATGGGAGGGTTTGAATACAGCCCGGTTCCCTTCAAACCTGATTGGGGGAAGTGTTTTACCCCAAAAGGCAGAAACTTGGGAAGTCGGAACTGCTATGAATTTTCTTACTAACCGCCTGACATTCGATTTCGCTTATTTCCGGAAAATCGATTCAGACTTTATTATTGATGGAGGAGTGAGTGAAGCGACCGGTTATCAGAGCATTCAGACTAACTCCAAAGAGCAACGGCTGAGGCAGGGGATTGAAATCTCTATCGGAGCTACTCCGGTAAAGCTGACTGATTTTACCTGGAATACACTAATCAACCTGGGACATGATAAATATACTTATCACCGGGTGGACCCTGAATATAGTACTTCTAAACCCTGGGTACAAAAAGGAGAACGGTGGGACTGGATCGCGATTTATGACTGGGACAGAGATCCGAAAGGGAATATAATCCACAACGGGGGCATTCCGGTCAAACAGAATTTTACTTCTAAAGTGGGAACCTTAACACCGGATTTGACCTGGGGATGGACCAATACAATGAAGTACCGGGACTTTACCCTTAGTTTTACGCTGGATGGCCGTATCGGCGGACATTCCTACTCCCGTACCCATCAGATGTTGTGGAATTCAGGCGCACACAAAGATTCGGATAATAATTTCCGTTATGAAGAGGTCGTAAATGGGAATAATACTTATATCGGAAAAGGAGTTAAAGTAGTGGAAGGAAGTGTGCAACGGGACCCGGACGGAAATATTCTGGAAGATACGCGGGTATTCGCAGAGAATGATGTGATCGTTTCCTATGAAGCCTATATGAGTACCTACCACGGAGCTACCAGTAATCCGAGTCAACAGAATATATTAAATGAGACTTTTTTTAAGTTGCGTACGCTTTCACTGGTCTATGAGTTGCCTCAGTCAATTTGTCAAAAGATAAAAGTCTCCAATGCGTCCATCGGTTTTACGGGATATAACCTCTTTTTATGGGCAAAAGACTATAAATATGCAGACCCGGATAAAGGAGGAGATTCCGGGGATAGTTACGGGTATGAAAACCTGAACTCGCCATCGCAGCGCTATATGGAATTCAATATAAACATGGGTTTATAAATTTTAATTTATACAGATATGAAAAAAATCAGTCATATAATCAGTATTCTGCTAACGGCTTGTATTCTTTTGCCGGGCTGTACCTCTTCGTTTGATGATTTGAATTCTAATCCCGATAAACCGGTACATGTAACGTCCTCTATGCTGGCAACCACGTTGATCCTGAGCATGAAAGAACCGACGAATTACTGGAAAAATGAATTTCTGGCTAAACGAATGTTCTGGGGTGAACAAATGGATAATTTCCAATACAACCGGATCGGAGCGGGTAGCTTTGAGGACCTTCGTCTGATAATCAATGCGGAAAAAATGCTGGAATATTCTTCCGAAGCTGATCTGGATGGGTATACCGGACTCTATTATTTTATGAAAGGATGGTGTTTCTACCGTACCTCTATGAAAATGGGAGACATCCCTTATACGCAGGCACTCAATGTAGAGGAATATCCTTACCCGGCCTATGATTCCCAGAAAGAGGTCTTTACCTATGTCCTGGAAGATCTGGCAAAAGCAGAAGAATATTTTGCAAAGACAACCGGCACAATAGATGGAGATCCGTTCCTGAATGGCAATCCGGATAGCTGGCGGAAAGCGACAAATGTGCTCCGGCTGAAAGTCCTGATGGCATTACAGAAGCGGGTGGAAGATACTCCTGAATTGAAAATAAAAGAAACATTTTCCCGGATTGTTGCAGCCGGTCCTCTGTTTACCGGAAATGAAGATAATCTGCAGGTAGTATATAGTGAAAAAGCCGGCCAGATGAATCCGTACCATAATAATACCACACGTAGTATTGAGGTGTATGCCGGTTCCACGGTGATCATTGATCCGTTAAAAGAATATGGAGATTACCGGCTATTCTACTATTTTGCCCCTGCTCAGGCCCTCACTGATCCTGTATATTTACCCGAAGGTCAGACACTGCTGCAACCTGATGACTGGGAGGCCTATAATGGGTTAGATGTGGCAGCTCCTTTTGACCAGGAACAGAAAAAAATCTCAATCTATATGCACAATCGTCCGAATGATGTGTACCGGCTTAGTTATACAGGTGTTCCCAATATTATCCTGGGATATGCGGATATGAACTTTGTCCTGGCAGAAGCTGCGGAACGGGGATGGATCAGTGGGCCGGCAAAACAATATTATGAAGAAGGAATACGTGCCTCCTTTGATTTTGTGCGAAATACCGTGCCGGAAGAATATAATAATGGAGTAAATATAACAGATGAATATATTTCTGCTTATCTTCGGGGTGCCCATGTCGCTTACAAAGAGAATGGAAGTATGACGGAACGTTTGCAACAGATCTGGATGCAGAGTTATCTGGCAGGTTATTTCCACATGACATGGGATGCGTATTTCGATTACCGGCGTACAGGGTATCCGGTTTATCCGGTCAATCCGGAGACCAACCTGAATGACGAAAAGAATAAAATTCCTATGCGGTGGATGTATCCGGAACGGGAAAACAGTTACAACAAAGATCAACTGTACCAGGCCCTCCGGAATCAGTGGGGTGCCGAATCGGATGATGTAAATAATATCATGTGGATATTGAAATAACATACTTATATGAGCCGTAAAAATAGAATACTAAACACTCTGTCCTGCCGGAACCTGGTTCTGGCAGGCATCCTGCTTCTTTTCTCAGCATGTCAGACCCGGCAACCGGAGGACCTGCGTGTTTTACAGATGAATCTCTGGCATGCAGGAACAGCAGTCCCTGACGGTTTTACAGGCATTGCCGGTATTATTGAGCAGCTATCTCCGGATGTGGTTTTATTGTGTGAGATCAGTAACCGGGACCAGCAGAATTTTATACCCCGGTTACTGGATGAATTACGGAAACGTGAGCAGCCCTATTTCGGAGAAAGCCTGGATATGAGTGTGGGCATTCTGTCCCGGTATGCATTGGAAGACGTTTCCTCCTGTTTTACACTGGAGAATGGGTCACGCCCTATGATAAAAGGAAACATCCGGGTGAATGGCCAGGTAATAACGATCTATTCGGCTCATTTGGATTATACCCATTATGAATGTTATCTGCCCCGTGGATATAGTGGGACTACCTGGCAAAAATTAGAGGCACCGTTGACTGACCCGGAGGTTATTTTAGAGGCCAACCGGCTCTCTTTCCGGGATGAGACCATTGAAGCCTTTTTAGCGGACGCAGAGAACGAAATCCAAAAAGGGCATCTGATTTTATTAGGAGGGGATTTCAATGAACCTTCTCATCTTGACTGGCAGGAAGAGACCAAAGACTTATGGGATCATCATGGGGCGGTAATTGAGTGGGACTGCAGCTGGCTGTTAATGGAGAACGGATATAAAGATACGTACCGGGAACTGTTTCCGGATGTTGTCAATTATCCTGCTTTTACTTTCCCTTCTGCCAATCCGGCGGTGGAGATCAGCAAGCTGGCCTGGGCACCGGAAGCGGACGAGCGGGACCGGATTGACTTTATCTATTATTATCCTTCTCCTTCGATATGCCTCCGGGATGCCTCCGTAGTGGGTCCGTCTCAAACCATCATCCGGGGTGTCCAGCATGAGAGTGACAGTAAAGACTCATTTATAGAACCAAAGGGAATATGGCCGACGGACCATAAAGCTATGTGGGCCGTTTTTTCGATTTATTCAAAGAAATAGTATGAAGATATATAGTTGGTTGGTGTTGCTGATAGGATTTTCCACCTTATCAGCACAGACTCCTTTTTCTCATTTCTCTTTTGATGAGTGGGAAAAGGATTGGTTAGCGATTGAAGCGGATGTAAAAGCATCCCCTTATATTCATGCCGGGTACCGGCCGGTCTTCTCTTCCGGTCTGAACGGGTTGGCCCTGGATTTAACGGAGGACGTAGAAGTCCGGATTCCCGTATGGCTAACCTCTCAGGAAATTCCATCCTATGAACGAAGTTTTTCTTTTGTGGTCTGGATACGGACAAAACCGGGCGCCCGGCAGGGAACTCCGGTGATGAGTAACCGGAAAGTAAACCGTACAGAGGACCCCGGGTGGGTACTGGGAACAGATGACCGGGGAGCCTGGTATTTTCAGATCAGTGATGGGGAACATGCCTATACGTATCATCCAACAGCGGAGAAGCAGGCGATCCATGACGGACAATGGCATCAAATCGCCGTAAGTGTTAATCTGGATAAACAGGAGATCTGGTTTTATTTTGACGGAAGGAATACTGCCATTTATAACGCTGCGGGATTGCTGCATGCCACCGGAGCACAGGCGACAGTCATAGGAGGAAGCGATGAATATACGGATTGGGGCTCCCGTGGAGAGTGGACAGCATTTAACGGCTGGATTGACGAAGTCTCTTTCTGGGATCGGCCCTTGTCTTCACAGGAAGTGCAGGCATTGTATCACACATACAGGGCACCCGCTGAAATCAATGATATACCGGTAAACCCGGACCGGCTAAAAGTACAGGTCTGGAATATCTGGCACGGAGGACGGCGGTACGGACAGCATGTAGGGGTCGCCCGTGTTGTTGATGTATTGAAACAGAATAATGCTGATGTGATCGGACTCGTCGAAACGTATGGTTCCGGGGAGATCATTGCAGATTCCCTGGGATATTATTTTTACCTCATCAGCTCCAATCTGAGTATCATGAGCCGGTATCCGATAGAAGAAACCATCAAAATTCATGAACCGTTTTTCTCAGGAGGAGCTGTTCTGGACCTGGGAAAACAGGGAAAGATCGCTTTTTTTGATATATGGTTGCATGCTTCCCCGGATATCTGCCGGCTGATCGAAGGAGAGCAGATAATTGCCGGTCTGCTGGAAAAAGAACATCCTCTCCGGGTTGCGGCCATTGAACAGATTCTGTCCGGTATTAAAGACTATGTGAAAGAGGCGGAGGAGATGCCGGTGATCCTTGCCGGTGATTTCAATTGTGGGTCCCATCTGGACTGGACGGAAGAGAGTAAGGACATCCATTATGGTATGGTAGTTGACTGGCCGGTATCGCACAGGATGTTGGACGCTGGTTTCCGGGATAGTTTCCGGGAATTATATCCCAATCCTGTCATGAATCCCGGTTTCACCTGGTCCCCGCTGATCAATCCCCAGTCCCCGGAGAAGGATTGCATCCATGACCGGATCGACTATATCTACTACAAAGGGAAAAAATTACTTCCCTATCAAAGTAAAACCATTGACCATCATCCCACCTTCTGGCCCTCCGACCATAATAGCGTGATCACCTGGTTTTATTTGAAAGATAACTAAAAAGAGAAGAATTAAAAACAACTTTGTTCCCGGACTTGATCCGGGACCGCAAAGGAACAGGTGTTAGGTATTATTATAACTATTGAACAGGCTTGTTCTTGTGCGGTCCCCAATCAAGTTGGGGAACAAAGAAAATGGAAAAACAAAAACCGTTCAATCCGGGTAGAAAGTATCTAAAGTATTTTTCTCTGTAGCTTTAATTAGATTGTCTTTGTCAGTAAAATCCCAGTACCACCATTTATCCGGATTATTTTTTTCTGCCTGGAAACGTCTTTGATAAGCTATACGGAATAAATGGATAAAAAGGAGCAATGTTTTCTTCATTTCGTAAGCCGGCAAATGAATAATTTTTTCCAGGTTTCCCCACGTCAGTCCTTGCTTTATCAGCACGCAGGGTGTATAAGTCGGTTTCAGACCACTGTTTTTTATTGCCGGGCCAATATCTTCTATCTGAGGTTTGGATTGAAAAATTAACCCGGTTAACTCTCTTAGGAACCTCCTTCTACTCTCTTCCTCTAATGTACAGAAATAACTCCGGACTTCCTCCTGATCTACCAAATCCTGTCCAAACTTGTTTATGAGTAATTCTTCCTGAAATGTCATATAGAGGAAATTAAATCATTGTAACATTTTACTATTTGATTATACACATCTTCTTCTGTTGAAAAAGCAAATGGGTCTAATTTATGTTCTTCTTCAAATTCTGAAAATCTACTTGCTACCAGATTTAATTCATCAAACGAATGTTTTTCTTTTTGTGAAAGTATCTTTTTATTAAATCCCCGATCGTATAAAAAAT
>JAJQES010000141.1 GCA_021201565.1 Tannerellaceae bacterium | reverse complement strand
TGACTGGTATACACGTTCCACATCACGAAACCGTAAAATACACCCAGGGGTATTGGCCCGCACCAAAATCGACTCTAACTCCTCTACAGTAGAAAGACGCCCGGGAGCGGTAATCGGCAAAGTGACATCCACATTTATCACAGGTTGTTTTCCCAGTTGTCCTGCTGCCGACTCACGGTTCTGGTCTTTCAGGGCACTTTGTAAATCCTGCAAAGTAAGCCCCATATTGGCCAGACGGTCCGGATAAACCCAGATCTGCATTCCATAATAACGGCTACCAATATTTGATACCTGTCCCACACCCGGAACCCTTCGCAGAATATCCAGTACATTCAATGTAGCAAAGTTACTCAGGTAAATCTCATCAAACCGCGGATCATCAGACATCAGGGCGACTGTCATCAACTGGCTGGAGGCCTGCTTTTCTACTGTGATACCATTCTGCACCACTTCCGCCGGCAGACGTGCTTCCGCCAGTTTTACCCGGTTTTGCACTTCAACAGATGCCAGGTCCGGATCAACAGATACATCAAAAGTAACTGTAACATTCAGGCTTCCTGAATTGGAACTGCTACTCTGCATATAGAGCATTCCCGGTGTACCATTTAATTGTTGTTCTATAGCGGTTGCCACAGCCTGCGAAACCGTCAGGGCACTTGCCCCCGGATAAGTAGCACTAACACGTACAACCGGAGGAGTAATCTTTGGATACTGGTCTACCGGCAACATCATAATACCGATGACTCCCGTTATCACTATCAGGATCGAAATAACGATAGAAAAAACGGGGCGTTCAATAAAAAACCACCGTTTCATAATCTGTTCTCCTCTCTTAACCGTTCAATTGTATCCTCATCATCCGTAGCAATAGCATGCACTTCCATGCCGGGGATAAGTTTATGGTACCCTTCCGTGACCACCTGTTCATTTTCACCCAGGCCACGCTCAACCACCACATTATTTCCGATTTCCGGCCCGATTTGTACAAACCGTTTTTCGGTGGTATTGTCACGGCGAATGATATAGAGGTAAGCCCCTCCTTTTTCTATGGAAAGAGCCTTACGGGGAACGACAATAGCCCGTTCCCGTATATCCAGCAAAATCTTGACACGGGTAAACTGTCCCGGTAGCAAGCGCTGGTTCGGATTAGGTAAGATGGCACGCACAGTAAACGTTCCGGTTTTGGGATCCACCTTCGGGTCCGCAAAATCGACAATCCCTTTGATCGGATATTCGGAATTATCTGCCAGTGTCACCGTTACAGTCGGCTGCCATGAACGGGTTGAATCCTGCACCCCGAACTTTACATTCCGCCGTTCAGCACGCAGGTAGTCCAGCGCAGTCATTTTAAAATCAACAAAGACCGTGTCACTCTTCACAACAGCCGCCAGTTTAGAATTCACACCGGGCCCCACCAGCGCACCGACATCCACAAACCGCTCACTGATATAACCGGCAATAGGAGAGACAACCGTTGTATAACTTAATTGTAATTCAGCCTGGTCCAGATCCGCCTTATTCATAGCAATATTTGCTTCGGCATCCTCCAGGGCAGCAATTGCATTGTCCAAATCCAGCTGACTGGCCGCATGTTGTTTGTAAAGAGGTTCCAGACGCTCCACATCACGCCGCGCTTTCGCAGCCTGCGCTTCACTTTTCTTTAATTGTGCTTTAGCTTTCTCTACCCGTGCTTTGTAGGTAGCCGAATTGATCATGAACAAAGGTTCATTTTGTTTCACGCGTTTACCTTCAGCAAATAACATTCTCTCCAGAAATCCCTCTACCCGCGCATGTACTTCGACATAGCTGGCCGCGCGAATACTTCCCACGTACTCACCAATGATCTGGACATCTTCTTTATGAGGTGTTTCAACAATAACAATGGGAAGTTGGGGCTCTTCTTTCTTTCGGCAACCGGTATGAAGGAGAGAAAATGTGAGTAAAATACAAGTAATGGGGAATAATACCCGTTTGTTTATTTCCATAAATATGTCTGCTATTAAAACCTATTATATTCCTCTGATAAACCCACACAAAGTACCGACCACAAACACATATAAACAGGTCAGCAGCTAACAATCTTTTCTATCCGGGGACAAAACTATATATTTTGTATGGATTACACATCACCTATACAGCAAAATTAACATTCTACCTGTTGTCTTTTCCCTTCTCCTCCTCTCCGCTCAACCTCCCTTATATAAATAACGGAAACAGATCGGTTTTATTTTATTACCTTTGAAACAAAAATAGCTTTATAAAATGGAAATAGGAAAATACAATACACTTACGATCGTAAAAGACCTTGATTTCGGAGTGTACCTCGATGGGGGAATCGGTCTGGAAATCCTTTTACCGGCCCGCTACGTACCTAAAAATGTAAAGCCGGGTGTACAGGTAGAAGTGTTTATCTATCATGATAACGAAGGTAGGCTGATCGCTACCACCGACAAGCCGTATGCCATAGCGGGAGAGTTTGCCTTTATGCAGGTAAAATCTGTAAATGACAACGGAGCGTTTCTGGAATGGGGTATCATGAAAGACCTGATGGTTCCTTTCCGCGAACAAAAAGCCAAAATGAAAGAAGGAGGTACTTATCTGGTCTATGTTCATGTGGACCATGTCAGCCAACGGATCATTGCCTCAGCTAAAATAGAGAAATACCTCGACAATGTCCTACCGGAATATACCCCTAACCAGGAAGTAAACCTGTTGATTGCGGAAGAGACTGAAATAGGTTATAAGGTGATCATCAATAACCTGCACTGGGGATTAATTTATTACAATGAGGTATTCCGTCATTTAGAGATGGGCGAACGGGTAAAAGGATATATCAAAGAGATAAGAGAAGATGAAAAAATAGATGTCAGCCTCACTCCGTTGGGATATAAAAAAGTAGAAGGAGTCACCGGTCAGATTCTTGACTCCCTGCAAGCCCAGGGAGGATTCCTGCCCGTCCATGACAAAAGTGATCCCGAACAGATATATGCCCTGTTCCATTGCAGCAAAAAAGCCTTCAAACAAGCCATAGGAGCCCTCTACAAAGAAAAGAAGATACTCATCGAACCCAATGGCATACGATTAGTCTGAAAACGAATATATATATTTGTTTCCCGCGAAAGCGGGAACCGCAAAGAAACAGACATTATACACAAATTTCATAGAAGAATAATGATATAAATTATAGGTTAACGGTAAAATCCTTGTAGGAATAAACCCCGGAAATTCATAATATGCATGTTCGGATTGGGATCAGGAAATAAAGTCTCCTTTTCAGGAAAAGGAGAGAATTATTTTCCGCTTCAATTCCTCCCGGATAGGAAGTTTATTGTATTCGTTGGAGTTTTCACTGTGAATCGGAATAATTCCACATACCGGATTCACCAGATTGCAAACGGCAGCCAGGCACTCAGCAGACGCATGACCGCTGGTATGGATATACTTTACCAAAGGAAACCGGTTAATAAAGTCTACATATTCCGTTTTTGCATGTTTGCTTCCGGGTCGCACATACTCTTTCCACATCGAATAGATCAGCACGGCCTCTTCCGGACGTAGCTGAGATCGCAGGCATTCCCAATAGCCGGCATATTTAGCAGTCGGACGTACCAACATACAGCACCCCTCCTGTTTCATCCAGTTGATAAGTTTCTCATTCCCGGTCCCAAAAGAGTACACCTGCTCAAAGTTGAACAGAGAGGAATGAGTTCCGGCTGACTCAGAGAATATCTTTAATATATTCTTCTGGTAATCATCACACACAAAGGGCCGTTTTCCGAATGTCTTATTGGCTGCATAGTAGGTTGCCAGGCGTTCCATATCAGTCGAAGAACACAGTACAAACACATATTTATACTTTTTCATGATCTCCTTTACATCTGCCATCAATTCCCATTCATGTCTGACACGTTCATCCAGGCGTGACAACATGGTACCTTCTGTGACCAGGTAATCCACAGGTCCTTTCCGTAAGATCTGTTCACGGATGGTTGGAAACAGTCCTTTCCCCAGATAGCCATGCTCCCGGAAGTCTCCAGTATGCAGGATACGGGTTCCATCCGCTTCAATCAGAAACATATAGGAATCATAAGCAGAATGGCTCACAAAATAAGGAGTCACCCTGATATTTCCGGTTTGAATGGGTTGCGCCGGGGTAAAGGGAATCATCCGGTTAAGGTAGCTGATCTCCTCCCCGGAGATTGTTTCACGTCCGGGAATCAGGGACAGACGCCCCGCTTTACACAAGGCGACCTTCCGGGCGGTTTGTCCGATGTATTGGGGAATGTGTCGCGGAACAGCTACAAAATGTCCTAAATGGTCACCATGATAATGGGTATAGAAAATTGCATCTATATGGCGGGTCAGGAGTTCAATCTTCTCTTTATCCGCAAACGGATCATTCACCCGTCCCTGATTATCCGGCAGGTTTTGCCCCAGATCAATCAAAATCCGGGTCGTATCTGTTCTGATTTCCGTAATACATCCACCAATCTGGTCTATCCCCCGGTGAATGATTATTTCCATAATAAGTAAGATTCAAATTCTTCTTCGGTAATTATATTATGGCTATATAAACCATACCCCATAAAGTTTGCACAAATAAACTTCGGTTTGCATCCGAAGCAAGCCTGCTTGATCCGTTCCAGTTCATTTTGCATTTGTTTACTCGCCCGTTTATAGTTAGCCAGCAGAAACACGAACTCTATTTCATCCGCTACTTCTGTTACCTCCCTGTATTTCTCCATCCCATGGATCAATCCCAATTCTCTTTTTTGCCTGAACACCTCAATCATATCCTTTTTAAAAGCAGTTACATCTTTTGTTCTGCAAAATTCCTCATAATCTTTGAAGTGATCATATAGGCCTTTCTTCCCACCGACAGAACCACACCCCATTTTAACCTCAAAAACAGTCAGAACAGGTAAATAACTTTTAGGCAGTTTGCGCGCCTGAGAAGTAGAGTCCCACCTCAATGCGACTATGTCAAACCGTCCCAGATCCTGATACTCCGTATCAATCACAAAATAGTCCGTATCTGTTGAAATGGGAGAATAGTTATTTTCTCTTGCAATCATCTGTTGAATATCTTTTTCTCCCAGATGATTTCGTTTGACGGATGTATATACATCTATGATATGTTTTGCTTGTGGAAAATATTCTCCGATCGTAGAAACGGAAGGTAGAAACGGAGGAGCTCCCAACCAATATTCCGTATCCATCCCTGAGAAAAGATAGCTTTCCTCCATAACAGTCAACAAGGCCCCTCCACGGTAATAAACTGTTACCCGGTTCCCTCTCAGTTCCATATTCAGCGTATCATCTTCCCGGACATACTTTAATAATGGAAAGAGACTACCGTGCAATAACTCATGTAAAAATTCAGGTGAAATACTTCGTACCATATTTATTTTATTTATAAGTAGGTTTGTTTTCTATTCCGTTTTCCATAAGGTAAGAGCCAGTACTTCTTCAATTTTATTTTCCTCCAGTAGCGTTTCCACGGTGTTGACTAATGCCGGATCTGTCCATATTCGCCAGCCAGCGTACGAAGATATACAATCATTTACAGGCGATAAAGACAGGGCATTCCAGGCAGCGCCAAATGTCCATTTCTCCATTTCTGTTATTCGTCCCTCTTGTCTGGAACGTCCATCATCAATCAGCCGGATTTTACGGGCAGTTGCCTTAAATCCATTCTCATCTATCCGCAGATCTTCCACCTTTATCAAAAAAGTGACCATTTTTTCGCAATATACCATTTTATCTTCATACAAGTTCCGGATCATTCTCTCCATATATTATTGATTTATATATAATATGTAGCAAGATATGAAAAAGTCACTGGAATTTTGTAAAAAAACAGAAATTCATTACACGGAATACATTTCCGATCGCAAAAGTACTTCTCAAGATACCAGCCTGTTTCAAAAGAACCTTGTATAAATAATGAGAAGGGCCCTTGTAAAAGTTTACAGCCTTTTGCCTTGTCTTGCATGTTCACCCGGGTGAAGCAGCTCTGCCACCCGAATGAAGCACCTGACCCACCCGGATGGAACAGGTGCTCCACCCGGGTGAACAGAACCTGTAAGCTGCGACCTGGAAACATGTATCCGGTTATTCTTTAATTATAGAAACAAGAGGCTTCCATCCCAGACAGAGAGGACTCTGTTCTCTTACAACGGTATACCTATAAAGAATAAAAAGCCCGGCAAAAACCGGGCTTTTTATTCTTTATTTTTTTACTTCTGAAAAAGATCAATCTAACTTTAATACAGCCAAAAACGCTTTTTGAGGAACTTCCACCGTTCCGATCTGTTTCATCCGTTTCTTACCTTCTTTTTGTTTCTCCAACAGTTTCCGTTTACGGGAGATATCTCCACCATAACACTTTGCCGTCACATCTTTGCGGACTGCTTTGATCGTTTCACGGGCAATGATTTTGGAACCAATCGCAGCCTGGATTGCAATATCAAACTGCTGGCGCGGGATCAATTCTTTCAGTTTTTCACACATCCGCCGGCCAAACGTCACACTATTATCCACATGTGTTAAGGTAGAAAGGGCATCCACAGGTTCCCCATTTAAGAGAATATCCAGTTTTACCAGTTTGCTGGGCCGGAAATCATGAATATGATAATCAAATGAGGCATATCCTTTAGAAATACTTTTCAGCTTATCATAAAAGTCAATTACAATTTCCCCCAACGGCATGTCATAGTGGATCTCTATGCGGTCCCCCGAAATATATTCCTGTTTTAGTAAAATCCCCCGTTTACCCAGACAAAGTGTCATAATAGGACCAATATAAGCCGTATTGGTAATCACAGAAGCCCGGATAAAAGGTTCATCAATATGTTCAATCAATGTCGGATCCGGTAATCCACTCGGATTATGCACCTCCGTACAGTTTCCTTTCTTATCATATACTTTATAGGAAACGTTTGGAACTGTTGTAATCACATCCATATTAAACTCACGGTCCAGACGTTCCTGTACGATCTCCATATGCAGTAAACCCAGGAAACCGCAACGGAATCCGAAACCAAGAGCTGCGGAGCTTTCCGGCTGGAAGGTAAGCGAGGCATCATTCAGCTGCAATTTCTCCAGGGCAGTACGGAGATTTTCAAAATCTTCACTATCTATCGGATATACCCCGGCAAACACCATTGGCTTCACCTCTTCAAATCCATCTATCGCATTCGTAGCTCCCCCTTTCACATGAGTGATGGTATCTCCTACCCGTACCTCTTTAGAAGTCTTTATACCGGAAATAATATATCCTACATCTCCGGTACCTATCTCTTTCCGGGGTAGCATACCCAGCTTCAAAACTCCTACTTCATCCGCTTCATATTCTTTACCGGTTGCAATAAATTTCACCTTATCCCCCTTCCGGATCACTCCGTTCACGACTTTAAAGTAAGCGATAATTCCCCGGAACGAATTAAAGACAGAGTCGAAAATAAGACATTGTAGCGGAGCTTCCGGATCACCTTTAGGAGCCGGCACCTTATCTATAATAGCCTCTAATATGTCATAAACTCCTTCACCGGTCTTCCCACTGGCACGTAAAATATCTGTCCGGGGGCATCCTAACAGTTCTACGATCTGATCCTCTACCTCTTCAGGCATAGCACTGGGCAGGTCAATTTTATTGATCACCGGAATGATCTCCAGATCATTTTCTATTGCCATATATAGATTGGAAATAGTTTGTGCCTGGATTCCCTGAGCCGCATCCACGATCAGCAAAGCCCCTTCACAAGCCGCAATAGAACGGGACACTTCATAAGAGAAATCCACATGTCCCGGAGTATCTATAAGATTTAATATATAATCTTCCCCATTCAGTTTATATTGCATCTGGATCGCGTGGCTCTTGATCGTGATGCCACGTTCACGCTCCAGATCCATATCATCCAGCACCTGCGCCTGCAAGTCTTTGGCATCAATGGTCTTGGTATATTCCAGCAGACGGTCTGCCAGTGTACTCTTACCATGGTCTATATGAGCAATAATACAAAAGTTGCGTATATTTTTCATTTACTTACTCTTAATTTGGAATGCAAAGATAGTTATTTACCACCAGAAGTCAAGAATACAGAAGTCAGAAGTTAAGGACTCAGTAAGGCGACCATTCACTACTTTATTATTTGTTAACGTCTTAACTTCTCTAAATCCACTTTTTCGCTAATAACTATGTTTTTTATAACAAAAAACTATACTTTTGGCATAGCGTTTGTAACTTAATATATATGACAATACATGAAATAAATAAAATATACACACGCATCACCGGCTCGTTAGATATAAGAGAATTG
>JAJQES010000105.1 GCA_021201565.1 Tannerellaceae bacterium | reverse complement strand
CCAATCAAAAAACTATTCAGCTTATTTAATTCTAAATTATTTTATAAATTTTCCAAATTAAGCCATTTACAGAAAAATCTAAAAGTTTAGTCACCTCTTTTCCGGTCTCCTGTTTTATACCGGGGTTCGATTTCCTGTAACTGCTCATAGATCCGGTTGGCAGATTCCATTTCTCCCCTTTTACGGTAAATACCGGCCAGGGAGGTTTGCAGACTAAGGTAAAACCAGCTTCTTTTCAGCCCCTGTTCTTCCATTTGACGGAGTGACTGGTTATATAACCGGATCGCCTCCTCTTTATCACCACCGAACAGCGTAGGTGCATAATAAAGAAGATTGGCTTTATCTGCTACAATCTGATAATGGCCGGGGTCCAGTTCATACGCTTTATTAATTGCTTTCAGGCTCTGAGGCCCCAACACCATCATTTTGAGTTTGGCCTGCACCATTTTAAAAGCAATGAATGTTCCTTTATAAGAGAGTGCCAACGGTTCATCCGGGTACTGTTTTAAGATATTGTCCACCAACTCTTCTCCTTTCCGGATATATTTTTTTGCTTCTTTTCCCTGGCCGCTATCCAGCAAGTAACCTGTATAGCCATAATAATAACCGGCCAGTTCAAGAAGTAACTCCTTCGCCGGGTCGGCAGTTTGTTCCATCTCCTCCATAACAGCCAGCCATTCCGCTTCATTGCCGGCCAGAAAAGCCTCATAAATCCGGTGAGTATATTCACGGGCAGAGACCAGACGGGATGAAGTCATAAAAGAGACCATCAGGAGAAGGAGATATTTCTTTCTTTCCATATTACACGATGCTGTTTAGTGCGCACCAGCGCAGTACATAAAATAATCCAGAAAATTGCCTGCTGGGGTATTGCCAACAGCAGATTCAGCCAAACAGACTGGCGGGACAAAACGGAAAAAAGGATACGGATCAGAAGCACCATCCCGGCATATAGCCAGACAATCCCCGGAGTTGCATACAAACAGAACCAGACCAACGGAAAGGTAGTACAAATAGCAAACAGAAAAGCCACCCAGGGACTTCCCCCGAAGAAACTGAATATATTTTTGGAGAAGCCTCCGATAGAATCTGTGAGAGAGGTATACATCCGGCAGAAGATATCCTGGTCTCCCAGTAAAAGAGTCACCTCTTTCTGTTGTTCTTTATAAAAACGCATGATAGCAATATCCTCTACGGGAGTCATACGCATCTTTTTATGAGGTTGCAATTGCCGGTAAGTAGCAGATTCAAAAAGCATACATTGCCCATTCGCGGCAGCCAGGGACGGCTGTGGGAACCGGCGCACCAACGGCAACGGTAACAGGGTGAGCAGGATCCGGTTCATCAGGGGAACAGAGAGGACAGAAGCATTTTGCTCCATCTCCTGGCAGGGAAAAAGAGACAGGAGACGGACCGGGTCTGTTTTCACATACGAAAGCAACCGGGCAGTAAAACCGGCACTAACCCGTACATCCGCATCCAGAAACAGCAGATACTCCCCTTCTGCAACCTCCGCTAACCGGTGACAGGCATGGTTTTTCCCCAGCCACCCTTCCGGCAATATCTTTCCGGACAATAGATGTAACCGGATATTTTGCTCAGCTGCTTTCCGGACTATGGCAGCAGTTTCATCCGTGGACATATCATCATAGACCAGGATCTCCACCGGTTGTACCTGTAAAGCCGCCAGATCGTCCAGCAAAAGCGAAATAGTATCCGCCTCATTCCGGGCAGGTATCAGGATAGAGAAAGAAGGATACTCCTTTCCCTTACCGGCAACCGGCAGAAAAGGCCGGGCAAGCCAGTTATAAAAGACAACTGCCAGCTGGCAGAAGGTAAAGAATAAAAGTATAAAGGTAACTACTGCCATATTTTCCGCTGTTGGTTTTTACATTCCTGGTAAAACAAATTATAACAGGCTTCCATCTGCTCTATATCCGGCCCTCTCTCTTCAAACGGTTGGTGATAGACATAGAGAGACGGTTTCTTACGGGCATGATAATCTATGAGGTTGACATTGAAAACCACCGTAGTCTCTTTCGAGATCCTGGGAAGCAGGTACCGGAGACCTTGTTCAAATACAATCTGTTCCTGATGCAGCGACTCAATCCGTCCCTGCGGAAACAATAACACCAGATTGCCAGGCTCCTCCAATAAAGAAATAGTATATTGCAGACTCCGGATCATATCGCGCGACTGCTTCCGGATAGAGAAAGCGCCTCCTTTATTTAATACAGGATGACGGCGCAATTGTTCCTCCAGCATCATCACATGAAACCGTTTCCGGTAGACCGCCTCATTCAGATGATACTGGATAAAGCCATCCCACCAACTGAAATGATTCCCTATAAGTAAAACAGGACCGGAAGGAACTTGTTCCGGGCCAATCAGTTGTATGCCGGGAAACGCCCGCCGGAGGGAGTAACCGGAAAAAAACCGGCAGACAGCCCGTCCGCTCCATGTATGACGTGCAGGTATCATATCTATATCACTAAAGCAGAGACTGTAATAGCAATGAAAAACAGCCCTTGAATCACAAATAACCAGCGGGCCGGTGCATTTTCCACCCGGATATGGAGCAGTTCAAACCCGGTGTGGTAGATAAGTCCCGCTATCAGCCAGGTAAAAAAATTGGCAGGAGGAGGATAACCGGTATCAAACTGCCACATCCGCATACTGGGAGCGACCACTTCCATCACCAGGTCATATCCCACCATCAAAAAGGCCCCTATGAGAATCCTTCCCAGAGGAACCGTGATCCAATGGCACACGATAGCCCGCGAAGCGTACACGAGAAACAGCCAGTTAAGACCGATAATCAGCGGAGTACCTTTTACTTTCCAGCCCAATGCCTCTCCATAGCGGTAGGGGCCAAAGATCTCCCCGGAAGCAATTCCTGCCATTTCCAGGAAAAAAGAGGAAAAGACAATAAACAGGAACCATCCAGTGATCCGGCTGTTCCATTCCTGCTGATAAGCAAAAATGACCCCGATCACCAACAGGAGAGATAAAGCGGTCACAGACACAAACAGGCCCCGTGTCCAGGGGAGAACAAATAAAAGAAACCCCACCAGATAAAACCGGATAAATAACCCCGGAAACGCCTCACCTGATACAAGAGATGTTTTATTAAGCTCCATACACACGGCTGATTTCGTTATCCACAATAGCCGCACTGGCCAGGCAAAGAGGAATTCCTCCTCCCGGATGCACACTTCCCCCGGTAAAATAGAGGTTGCGGATCTCTTTCAGATGGTTCGGATGGCGCAGGAAAGCAGAAAACATGGAACTGGATGACATCCCATATAGCGCACCATGATAGCTTCCGGTCTGTGCCTCGATTGTCCGGGGATCCGCATAAGACTCTTCTTCAATACAAGCCTCTATATCCGTTTCTAACACGATTGACAAACGGTCTATTACTTTCCGGCGGGTCACCCGGCGCAATTCCTCCCAGTCCTGTCCCTGGTCAGCCGGTACGTTCACCATCACAAACCAGTTTTCACACCCTTCCGGCGCATCTTTCTTGACCACCCGGGAACTGATAAAAAGATAGATAGTAGGTTCTCCGGGAATCTCTTTCTTCCGGAACAACGAATCAAACTCCGCCTGATAATCAGAGGAAAAGAAAATATTATGCAACTCCAACAGCGGAAACGCCCGGTTCATTCCCCAATAAAAGATCAGGGCAGACGTAGAAGGTTCCGACCGGTTTAACCGGCGGCGTAACGGATGCTGTTTCATGTACCGGTTGGCAAGCGTGCCTACATCTATACCGGAAATATAGAGGTCATATTGTTGTTCACCCTCTGCCGTTCTTATGCCGGTCACCTGTTTGTTTTGCACGATTAACTCCTCTATCTCCGTATGAAAACGAAACTCAACCCCTTTGGTTACCGCCACATGATAGAGAGCCTCCACCAGGCTATACATCCCTTTTTCCGGGAAGTAAGCTCCTATGTTATTTTCCAGATGTGCAATCATATTCAAGGTAGCAGGTGCCCGGTAAGGGTCAGAGCCATTATAAGTCGCATAACGGTCAAACAACTGAATGATCTTCGGATCCGTAAAATCTTTCTGGTTCGCCTGATGCATCGTACGGAAAAAATCCAGTTTGTATAATTGCCGGGCGACCTTTTTATACGGAGGTGTATTGAAAGCCGAAAGCTTTCCGAACGGTTCAAACAAAAACACAGGGGCACTAAGTTCATACACCTCACGTGCCTGTTCCAGACGGTGGAAGATCCGTTCCGGATCTTCTGTGGTTTGCTCCCGGATCTCTTTTTCAAGCCTCTCAGGACTATGATAAAAGTCCAACAGGGTTCCATCCATATAAAAATAGCGGCAATTCACCGGAAGCAACTGGTAAGACAGATAATCTTTCAGTTCCCTCCCGGCCAGCTGGAACAGTTCCTCCATCAGTTCCGGAAGCGTAAACAGGGAGGGTCCCGTATCAAACCGGTAATTTCCCAGCCTCAATTCCGCCAGTTTACCTCCGGGACGGCTATTCTTCTCCAGGACTGTCACATCATGCCCCCGTACTGCCATGCGCAACGCGATGGCCAGGCCACCGATACCCGCCCCCAATACGACGACCCTCATGGCAACCGTTTTTGAACTGCTTCCGTAATGCGTTTACCATATTGCTCCAGAAGCAGGCGAAACCAGACTGTAAACTCCCTGGGGTGATGAAGCAATTCCTCCCGGAGTTCTTCCATAGACACAAACCGGTACGCTTCGACTTCTTCCCGGTTGATCCGGGGCAGGTCCTGTGTAACCCCTATAAACACATGATCGTATTCATTTTCCGTCAGTCCGTTTTCAAACGTAGCCTGGTAATGGAACGCAAACAATTCTTCGAGAGAAGCCTCCATTCCCAACTCTTCTTTCAGGCGGCGATGTGCCGCTTCTCCTGTCTTTTCACCGGGATAGGGATGGCTGCAACAGCTGTTAGTCCACAATCCGGGTGAATGGTATTTATAGGAATCCCTTTTCTGCAACAACATTTCCCCACCGGGATTAAAAAGGAAAACCGAAAAGGCCCGGTGCAACTCCCCCATCCGGTGAGCCGCCATTTTATCCATCACCCCTATAAACTGATCTTCTGTATTGACTAATGTTACCATATCAAGCTCCTCCTAACCTCCCCGGCAGGGAGGCATAAGAATATATATTAATTATTTGATTACTCTATACTATTCTTTTTACAACTCCCTCTTTTTATTCCTCTCCTTTGTGGAGGTTAGAAGGGGCCCACTTTACTTTCCGGTAGGCTTTGCAAAAAAGATAGAGTTTCCGCAGATTGGAAATGCGCACCCGGTACTGCATCAACCGGTCCGCCCGGGTATTGCGGATATCTTGTGTCAACGTCTCATAATACAGATAAGCAGTATAGACTCCTAACCGGGCACAATCCGGTAACTGCCGGATCCCTTCCAGCGCAAAGCGGTAATCCTCCTGTATCTCATCCAGAATCATCTTTTTATTCTCCTCATTCAGGGATTGCTCCTGCAACACCGGAAAGTAAACCCGGTGTAAAGAAGCGGTATCATGCCGGAGGTCACGCAGGAAATTGATTTTCTGAAAAGCCGCACCCAACCGCTTGGCATACGGAGCCAGCTGTTGGTATTTCTCCTCATCCCCTTTCACAAATACCTGGAGGCACATCAATCCCACCGCCTCAGCCGATCCGTAAATATACCGGTTGAGTTCCGCCGCGGTAAATTGTTTCTTTACCAGGTCAGCCCGCATACTTTCCAGAAATGACCGGATCAGTTCATCCGGTATGCGGTATTTTTTCACCGTATGCTGAAAAGAGTTCAGTACCGGATTCAGGCTGATCCCTAACCGGAACGCTTTATTGTACTCCTGTTCAAAATCATCCAGCAGGAACGCTTTATCATACTGGTGAAAGGTATCTACAATCTCATCAGCAAAACGGACAAATCCATAGATACTATAAATGGCATCCTGTATGTCCGGCGCAAGGCACTTTACCCCGATCGTAAACGAGGTACTATACGTGCGGGTCACCACGCGTGACGTTTCAAAAGAGACATCATAAAACAGCTTATCCATATACATATTGCTTTTTGAGTTGCTTCATCGCCTGCTGGGCAGCAATCTTACCGGAGATCACAGCAGGTGGTATGCCGGGACCGGGAACAGTCAACTGGCCGGTATAAAAGAGATTCCGGACATGCCGGTTGTAAATCTTGGGTTTCAGGAAAGCCGTCTGCCACAGTGTATTCGCCAGCCCATACGCATTTCCTTTATAAGCATTATATTCACGCTGGAAATCCTCTATACCAAACGACCGGTAAAACAGGATATGTTTTTCCAGGGGCTGGCCGGTAAGGGATTCCATCCGTTGAATAATTTTCCGGTAATAATACTCCCGCAGCATCCGGGAATCTTCCAGTCCGGCAGCTACCGGGATCAGGATAACAGCCCCTTCCTTTCCGGCCGGTCCCATAGTAGGGTCCGTTTGGGTAGGGAAGCTGGCATAAAAAAGAGGAAACCGGGGCCACGCAGGATAATCATAAATACTCTGCGCATGCTGGTCAAACGATCCATCAAAAAAGAGAGTATGATGGGATATATCTTTCAGTTTTTTATCAAAGGCAATATAATATAAAAGCGCAGAAGGAGCCATGACCCGCTTCTTCCAGTAATTTTCCTTATAGTTACGGCAGGAGGTGGCCAGTAAAGATTCGGTATGGTGATAGTCAGCCGACGAAATAACCAGATCAGCTGTGACAGAGTGATCTCCAAAATTCAGGCCGGTCACCCGGCCGTTCTCTATCCGCATGTTTTGAACCGGAGCAGACGTCCGGATCTCCACACCCAACTGTTCCGCCAACTGTTGCATGCCCTTCAGCACTTCAAACATACCTCCCCGGACATGCCAGGTACCCAGTTGCATATCCGCATGATTCATAAAAGAATAAAAAGCTGGGATATCCCCCGGTTTTGCCCCCAGGAAAAGCACCGGGAACTCCAGGATCTGTTGCAGGCGCCCGTTTTTTATTTTCCTGCGAACCCGTTGCCGGACTGACGAAATAAACTGGGGAAAACGGCGGACCGTATCGGGTGTAACCAATTCCCAGGGAGACAGCCCGGGGCGATAAACAATTTCCCCCATAGCCACCCGGTAATTGTATTGTCCCTCCTCCAACAGTTCACGCAACGCCTGGCTACTACCCGGCTCATACTGTTCAAACAGCGCATACAATTTCAGCTGGTCTGCCGGCAACACCATCGAATCTCCCGGTCCGAAATAGACCTGGTAACCAGGGTCCAGACGCATCAATTGATAAAAATCAGAAGGAGTATGGTCAAAGTCAGCAAAAAAACGTTCCAGTACATCCGGCATCCAGTAAAAGGTAGGCCCCATATCAAAGGTAAATCCATCCTTCTTATATTGCCGCGCCCGTCCGCCAATCTCTCTATTTTTCTCATATACAGTCACTTTATATCCGGCCTTTGCCATATAACAGGCCGCCGATAGTCCGGAGAATCCGGCACCAATGATCGCTATTTTTTCCAATGAAGATTGCAATTTAATCGTTTTAGATAGTTAGATTATACTTACATAATAACCATTTGCTCCCCTGAATTGTTTATATTTGTTTATCATTCCTAAAACGATATGCTTATGAAAACCGAAAAAGAGAAAATGCTGGCAGGCGAATATTATAATCCCGGGGACAAAGAACTACTCACCCGGTGGCACCTGGCTAAAAAACTGATGCGTATGTACAACCAGACCGATACCAACGATCAGACAAAATTAAACGGCATTCTTGATCAGCTGCTGGGGTCCAAAGGGCAAAACGTATGGATCACTGCTCCCTTTTTTGTGGACTATGGGGAAAACATCCACCTGGGAAATAATGTGGAAATCAATATAAATTGCGTATTCCTGGATTGCAACCGGATCACTATTGGCGATAACTCGGGGATTGGTCCCAATGTCCAGATCTATGCCGTGACTCATCCGGTACAACCTACCGAACGGCTGGCCACGCAGAAAGACGGATTTCAGTTTTGGAATTCCTATACCGCACCCGTTACCCTGGGAAAGAATGTCTGGATAGGCGGAGGTTCTGTGATCCTGCCCGGTGTCACCATCGGAGACAATACCACCATCGGCGCCGGAAGCGTAGTCACCCATGACATTCCCGCCAATTCAGTGGCCGTAGGCAATCCCTGCAGGGTGATCAGGGAAATACGCCCCGCCGCCCCGGAACGAGGCCCCGTAGTGGGGGAATATGGGAATTGCGTTAATTGATCGGGGTCCGGGTTAAGAGGGGGGGTCGGTTT
>JAJQES010000234.1 GCA_021201565.1 Tannerellaceae bacterium | reverse complement strand
ATCTATATGTAATTCTAAGGTTAGTAGACAATTGGATTGTTTTCCATAAAAACACCTAATGTACGGTATTTTCCATCTTTCAGCACGCTAATTCTTCCTATCCACCCAGACTTTCATCTGGTTGGCTCCGCGGTTACCCCAGCTATAATAAGGGATAAAACGATATTTATCCATTTTAATGGTGGTGACTCCTCCTAAAAATCCGGGTTCATATTGGGTTTCCGGAGCAATCTCAACCGGTAGTAATACATTTGCGAGTGATCCGTTGTCGGCCTCTTCCAGACAATAAACCACCGGCCCACGTTCGATGGCTACTTTATTGAGATTGTCTTCTATTTGTTCATTTCCTTTTACCAGACGTACTTCCATTGGCAGATTGAGACTAATCACGTCGCCTTTTTTCCAGGTACGATCCAATACAAGATATCCTTTCTCGGTTTCATAATCTGATACCGTTACGCCGTTCACCTGGATAGTGATATTCTTTTTCCCTTCTGTCAAATATCCGTACAGATCACTATCAGGTAGTGGAGTATGACCTGTCCAGGAAGGGATACGGATATGTAAAGGGAAAGCGCTTTGACGTTCCGGATTTACTTCCAGTGTAATCTGTCCATGCCAGGGATATTCTCCTTTCATATGAAGATGAACCGGTGTCTTACCAGCTTGCAAAGTCGCTGCTCCGGCTATAAAAAGATTGACATATAAACCTTTTCCATCCATACAATAGATCATCTCACGTACCTGTGGAAGGAAGCGGGAGATATTGGTCGGACAGCAGGATGTTTCAAACCAGGCCTGCCGTTGGTTGGCGCCTTTATTATAGTGATAGTGTCCGTCAGATTCCAATGGATTGACATAGTTATATTCGCAACCGTTCAGTGCCCAGCCGGCCAGAAACGCGTTATAAAGTACCCGTTCGCAAATATCCATATATTTTCCATCTCCCGAATACCGGAACATCCGGTAATTCCAGAGGATATTGGTAATCGAGGAACAGGTTTCGTTATAAGCAGAGAAATTAGGTAATTCATATTTCTCTCCGAAAGCCTCTCCTTTGTGGCGGGAACCAATCCCGCCGGTAATATACATTTTATAACGCACCATATTCACCCACAACTTATTCAATGCCGTAAAATAGTTCGGATCATTTCCATAGATCGCAAAATCAGTCATAGAAGCATAGAGATACAACGCACGCACGCCATGTCCATACGGTTCTTCAAACTCTTTCACAGGCCGGTGATCCTGAAAGAAATAAGGATTACGGCCTTCATCATAGCTAAGTAACAACTCGTGTTTAGTAGCATCCCCACGCAGTTCCAGCAGCTGTTTTGTCAGGGAAAGATATTCTCCCCTGCCGGTCACTTTCCAAAGACGAAGCAGACCGGTTTCCACTTCCGGATGCCCGTCCACTTCGTAGCTTAAGGAATCACCCGTCAGGAAAGTACGCACCAGCAGGTCCGCATTTTTAGTCGCCACATTCAACAGGTTGGTTTGTCCGGTTGCTTCATAATGAGCGGCCGCCGCTTCATATAAATGTCCGAAGTTATAAAGTTCATGGCTCCACATCATATAGGAAAAACGAGGAGAACGGATATTCCAGGGAAGATCCTTTTCACCGTTGATCCGCATTACAGTTACCAGATAGCCATCCTCTTCCTGTGCTTTTGACAACAGGTTAATTACAGAATCCATATACTGGCGCAGGTTCTCATCTTTATAAAGGGCGTAATGATAAGCAGCAGCTTCGAGTACCTTAAACAGGTCCGAGTCGTCCCAGGACTGTCCGCCGATAAATTTTCCCTCCTTTAACCCGGCTGCTACCGCAAAGTTTTGCACACGTCCGTACTCTTCGCATTTCTGCAACACATCGGGTACAGTCACTTCCGCATGAATATGGAAACGGGGACTCCAGAACGGATCATTCACATGTACTTCCTGAAAACCAGGAGCAAAGACCGGATACTCAGTCCCGGTGGTTCTCTCCTCCGGGTTTTGACAACCCGGAAGGAACATACCTGGCAAAATAATCAATAATATAATAAATAGCGTTTTCATGCATTTAGGTTTATTTACTACCTTATAATTACTTCAAACAGCAGTTACTATCGAACAACGTACCGGATAGTAACCACTGCAAATTAAAACGGTAATGATTTTTACTGCTCACTAAGTGAATCGTTTGATCAGGTGTCTGGGTGGCAGCCAGGTAGCCCCGGGGCTCGGCATGCGTTTCGTCCATTTCAAACCAACCCGTCCAGGCACCTCCATCCATAAAGCGGTATTGTCCATCGGTCAGCAGTTTCTTCACCGGCCAGCTTTTCCCCTCATCAAAAGAGAGAGCGGCAAACATTCCATAGCCTGTATAGGATTTTCCCTCTTTATCTATAAACTCCATTCCCTTCTGATCATTCTTCAGACGGTACGGATGGTTGGTAAAGGACACCAATAAAATGGGTCCTTCTTTGAGTCGCATCAATACCAAACGTTGTCCGCCATCAATGGGAGGAAATTCGGATGCTGTGTAATGCCACGTCTTACCCTGGTCAGAAGAGATACTCACCGGCATCCGGTCAAGCCCCTGTTTGTCTACGATACTATTGCCCCGGCCAAATGCCAGAAAGTCACCATTCGACAGTTGTACCGCTCCGGCATGAATACCGGCAATGGTTCCTCCGGTTCCTCCTTCGGAAAAGGCATTCATTTTTCCTTTTCCCGGATCTTCCCAGGTTTGTCCGTTATCTTTACTGAGGTGCAAAGCGGTTCCGCCATCTCCCCAGGGAGTTGCATCGGCTAATTGCACCAACCATCCTTCTTTGGTGGAAAACATGCCGGCAATCACCTGATTACGCATGCTATGATCCGCAGAGATCAGGCTTGGTTTACTCCAGGTAACTCCATTGTCCGTACTCGTGCGGAGTACCATAGCAAGGGTTTGCCAGGTACCGGCAGCCTCTACCCCATTCACGTGAATCAGGGTTCCGTTTCCATCATGGTAGAGAGAGGACCCAGTCATATTCCGGTCGGGCACTTTAAAGAATTCGTATGGTTCTGTCCAGTTTGCCGTTCCTGCCGGAAGACGGCTGGCCAGAATAGTCATTTCGCGTCCGGATTCATCATCGGTGGAGAACCAGATCGCTAACAGATCACCATTGCGGCACCAGGTAATAGCCGGACAATGGTTGTGATGATAAAAAGGTACATCAGATGTACATTCGGGACGTTTTACATACATCAATGGCTCTTCAAAGAATGCTTCTTTACGGGGTTGTTTCCATTGATATACTTGTTGTAAGACCGGATTAGGATCTTTATATTGTACAGGCGCTAAGTAAGGTGTGGCGGGCATCTCTCCCTGCACCACACGAAAACCGGTCAGCCAGTGGCTGTCTTCCGGCATCATAGCCATACGGTTGGTTGAACGCAGATAGTTAACCGGAGTACTATGGCTTCCTCCCCGGGTTACTTTAAAGAGACCGTCTGCCGGGCCTACGGGATCAGTCTGAGCAGCGTCGGCGTATGGTCCATACCAGTCTTCGCACCACTCTTCGACATTCCCATGCATATCATACAGGCCAAACGGATTAGCCGGGGTGGTTCCTACCTGAAGGTTGACAGAGTTATTCACTCCCCAGGTATGGGATTGGTTTTTGTGATAGAGAGCGGGTAGTCCGTCGTCCATCGAATATGTTAAATACGTTCCGGCTTTACAGGCATATTCCCATTCAGCTTCGGTTGGCAACCGGTAGGGTTTACCTTCTTTTTTGGACAGCCAGTCACAAAAGGCTTTCGCCTGATAATAGTTTACAAAAATGACTGCTTCATCATCTGCCTGCGATAACCCGAATTTGCCCCGGAGCGACTTGTGGTCCGGATCAAACTGTTCATATTGTGCATTGGTCACCTCAGTAGCACTCATGTAGAAGGCACGGGCGATCGTCACCTGATGAATAGGCGCTTCATCCCGGTTGGCTCCCAGTCCGTGTCCACCCATATAAAAGGTGCCGGAAGGAATAGGTACCATGTCCATTCCCAGGCTGTTTTTCTCCTGTGCTACGCTGCATACACTGAGTAACAACGCTGGTAAAAGGGTGATCAGATTTTTTTTCATATAAATAGTTCTATTAAAATTCTATTTTAAGTTGCGGCCAGATAAAGATAACTCTTTTTTATAAGGGGCTGACTAAAACCTCCTATGTTCCCGGACTTGATCCGGGACCGCACAAGAACAGGCGGCATTTATTATAAAAAGATATAAAACCGACAGTTCTCATGCGATCTCCGCTTTCGCGGGGAACAGAATCTGTTCTTATTCTTAAATAAGTAGGCTTTTCAGTCAGCCCCAATCATAAACCTAACTAACTTTTGCCTTTCAAACGAATAAAGGTATATTCTTACTTATAAATCTCCTCCCCTTTGGGGAGGCCGGGAGGGGCTAATAATTCGGATTCTGTGTCAGATTCTTATTTACGTTTCTTTCACGGAATGGTACAGGCCACAGGTAATCGCGGGCCGGATTGAACCGGCGGTTTTCCGCACGTACGGTTACTAATTGTCCATTGGCATCCGGATAAGTCATACCGTAGGTCTGTCCGGGCATCACCTCTTCCGCAATCTTCCAGCGGCGAATATCAAAATAACGGATTCCTTCCAATGGGAATTCAACCTTGCGTTCCTGACGGATAATATCAATCAACTCCTGTGGGGATTTACCTGTTGTAATAAGAGGCAAACCGGCACGTTCGCGTATTTTATTAATCGCATCATACACGCTTTGGTCCATATCATTTGTTTCCACTTTAGCTTCCGCATAGGAAAGAAGTACTTCCGCATACCGGATCAGGATGATATTGTTATGGCAATTGTTATTGCTTTCATTCAGATCTTCCGGATTCACATATTTTGTAAAATTAAAACCGGTACGTGACACACTGGAGTTACTATTGTCGATCGCATCTGTTCCGGTAGGAGTCTGGCCCGGCAGCGGATTGAATATTTCACCATTTTGCATGACAGCTCCCGGAGTTAACACAGTTGCTTTCAGACGCAAGTCTCTGTTTTCATAGGGATTATACGGATCAAACCCGGAATCTTCTTCCTCAATGAATTTACCGTTCAGCATCTGGTAAGCATCTACTAATCCCTGTAGCGGAACAATATGTCCGTCACCAAAACAGGAACGGGGCACCAATAATTTAGTAAAAGAATGATTATAATTGGTTGCCACAAACTGTTTATCAAAGATCACTTCTATACAATTCTCACCTTCATAACGGAATAGTTTTTCATAACTTGGGTAAATATCATATCTTCCCATCTCCATAATTGATTTAGCCACCTCCTTTGCTTCCGCATACCTATTTTCCCTCATATAAGCACGCATCAGCATGGCTCTTGCAGCGCCTTTAGTTACCCGGCCTACATCCGCCGAAGGATAGGATTCAGGCAGATAGTTATCAATGTCTTTCAATTCATCAATTACAAAATCAATTACTTCTGCATGCGGTGTACGTGACATCTGGGCACTCTTAATATCCAGTGTCGTTTTCGTCAAAGGAACATCCCCCCATAAAAAGGCGATATCTGAGAAAGTCATCGCCCGCAGGAAGCGTACTTCCGCACATAAGCGATTGCGCAGATCTTCCTGCATACCGGGTACCTGGTCTATATTTTCCAGTACATAATTACAACGTTGGATCATTTCGTAGGCAGATTGCCATTTCTCCTTTGTCCAGTTCCAGAGTTCCGCATCCTGGGAACCATTTCCTAACAGATGAGCCGGACCCCAGGAAGTCTGGTTCCACAAAAGATCCGTAGCACAGTCGAGATACATATAATCCGAAGCAGCCAGCTTAGAATAGGCTCCGTTCACGGCCATAATCGCGTCATCGTCCGTTTGCCAGAAATATTCATTAATAATACGGTCAGTCGGTTGTGTCTCCAACGATTCACAGGCACCCAATAAAACCGGTGCGGCGACTGCCAGTAATACATATTTTATTGTTTTCATAATTTACTTGCATTAAAAGGTTATATCAATACCTGCGGAGAAAGTTTTTGTTTGCGGATAATGATTTCCCCGGCTGATATTCGTGTTATTAAAGTCAAAAGCACCAATTTCAGGATCATATACACTATTGGTAAGAGTAAACAGGTTGGTACCGGAAACATATACACGGCATTGGGAGGCACCGAATTTACGTAAAAACGAAACAGGAATATTGTAACCCACCTGCAGATTTTTCATACGAAGATAAGCCGTATTCTGTACCCAGAAATCCGATGACGCATTGCTTGGTCCTGAACTTTGCCACAGCACAATCGGATATTGTCCGTTCGGATTGTTTTCCGGATGATAGCGGTCCGCCCACTCTTCCCAGATAAATCCACCCCAGAAAGCACCGTCTTTAATACCACCTCCACAGATCGCATTGTTCTTCATTACTCCCTGAAAGAATGCATCCACATAAAATCCTTTGTAGCCTACATTCAGATTCAACCCGAACTGATAGCGAGGCATCGCTGTTCCAATCACAGTTTTATCCTCATCATTTAATACACCATCCCCATTACGGTCACGGTATTTGGGAGACCCTACTACAGCAGCTGTGTTAACAACGGGATACCCATTATCAAAATCCTGTTGTGTCATTAATCCCATGTATTCATATCCCCAGATCGTATTCATCGAATAACCGGCTCCACGAAGAAATGATTCATTCATAATCTGTGGCTCAATACCACCCATATCCAGAATTTTATTTTTTACATCAGAGAGGTTGGCAGAAACCGAATAGGAAACATCCCCCACTTTATTGCGGTGAGTCAATGCGATTTCCCATCCTTTGTTTTCTACCGAACCAACATTCTGGGTGGGGGCACTCAATCCTACCAGATAAGGAATATCCAGATCTAACAGGATATCATCCGTTCTTTTATAGAAATATTCCCCGGATACGCTCAGCTTCCCATTCAACAGATCAGCATCTATCCCAACATTGGTCACAGTAGAGGTTTCCCAGGTAATATATCGATTAGCCAGACTGGTCATAGCCGCACCATTTACCATGTTTCCCCCAAAAGCATACCGTTCCACCAGACTTACTGTCTGATAATATTGATAGAGGTCAATATTCTGATTCCCTAATTTACCCCAGGAACCACGCAATTTCAGATTATCAATAAAAGAAATATCCTTCATAAAAGCCTCTTCCGAAATTCGCCAGCCGGCAGAGAAAGAAGGGAAAAATCCCCAACGGTGTCCGGAGGCAAAACGGGAAGAACCATCATAACGGAAGTTTGCTTCCAGTAAATATCTCTCTTTGTAGTTATAATTAATACGTCCAAACATAGATTTCAATACCCATTTTTCCGATTTACCCGAATTGTCACGGGTAGTCAGATCACCCAGATTCAGTTCCTGCAGATCATTATAGGAAAAATATTTACGGTACGCAGCAATATCATTCAGATTGTCTACAGTCTCCTGATATCCCAGAATCCCACTCAGTTCATGGTCACCCAGTTGCCGTTTATAATCTACCGTAATCGTTTTATCTATATTCGTATGATTGGCTCTGAGTTCCTCCAATGAATTATCCCATTTAGCAATCTGTGAACCTGTCTGATAATCTTTAAAAGTATATTCATTGGCATAATTCTTATCTTCCTGGTTATCAATATAGGCACTAAAACGTCCTTTCAGATGCAAATTCTTAATAATCTCCCAATCAGCAGCGAAGCTACCCATAAAATTATTCTTTTTCTGGTTTCTGTAACCGGATCCATAAATATTAGCAGCCGGATTTCCACGGGATGACGGATAGGTATATGACCCGTCCGGATTGTAAGGGCCAGTAGTCCACATCAGGTCGCTATAATACATCCAGTACGTATCATCCGCCCGGAAGGGCTTGGTATTATCATTACGGATAAAACTCAGGTCAGCTGATACTTTTAGTTTTTCATGCAATTGATAATCATTATTCAGGCGCACAGAATACCGTTTGCTGTTTACATTGTCAATGACTCCATCCTGGTCCAGATAGTTCAGGGAAAGACGATAGGTGTTTTTAGCACTTCCGCCACTGATACTCAGTGAGTGATTATGTTGGGGTGCATCCTGAAAAATAAAATCCAGCCAGTCAGTCCAGGGATAGTTATAAGGATCTTCACCTGAGAGTGTTTTTCTCATAACCTCGTCCGAATAAGGAGGAGCTAAGTCTTTATTTTTATGCGCTTCATTAATAATAGTCATATAAGTTGCCGCATCCACACTTTTAGGTAAACGGGTCGGTTTCTGTACTGAATAAGTATAATTATAATTTACAGATACTTTTT
>JAJQES010000499.1 GCA_021201565.1 Tannerellaceae bacterium | reverse complement strand
GATTACACAGATTTTATTAGAACTAATAACTGTGAAATCCGTGAAATCCGTGCCTGAATAATAACTGATTTCTATTTTGAAAATCTTTTCCGTTATTTTACGAATCTCAGATAGATATCACGGTCTTCTCTACGCTGTGAATCCGTATCAGAAGCAGGATGATCCGCATTGCTGTCCCCTTCTCCTACGGCACGTACTACTTGTGAACCTACACCTGCTTTTTCCAAGAGATCTTCCACATGTTTAGCCCGTTGTTGTGAAATAGACATGTTCGCTTCATCCGTTCCTTTTTTATCCGCATTTCCCACGATCATCACTTTGGCATTTTTATACTGTTTCAGGATAGAAGCAATATTATCAATCTGCTGTTGTGACCCCGGAGTCATTTGAGTAGCACTACCAAACTCAAAAGTAATGTTATCAAACTCAAAAGTTTTCTTTTTCAGATCATCAGCTGTTGCATTTTTATAATCATCCGAATCCAGGTATTTTACCATTCGTTCTTCAATACCTCCTTTATATGCACGTAAAGAATCACCGTTTGCCAAAGGAACAGTAGTTGAAATCCGTTCTTTATCCGTATTTACCGCGTTATCCCGGTATTGATTGGTTGTATCCACAGGAGCCACATACGTTTCGCTGTATTCCACATATTCATTATCGTCATAATGAGTCCGGTTACAGGATCTCCACCAGAAGAACAATAATAAAAGGAGGATCAGTAATAAAAGCCATTTCCACCAGCCACCGCCTTTTTTAGGTTCGTCCACATATACTTTCTTGTCGGTATCCACATATTTGGTATTCACTTTTGTACCCATATCCGAAACAGAAGAAAGTCCGTATAAATTAGCAATACCGGAAGGAACAAATCCCATAAAACTATGTCGCTCTTCATTCAGCTGACTGATGAGTCCTGACATACTATACCCGTTTGTAGCCAGTTTATTTCCAAGGAAACCGGCAACTACCGGAGCAATCATAGTGACCAGTTTATTAGCACTCTGATTGGTAATCCCCGAAGTATTTGCGATTACATTCTCAAATTCATTCTTCTTTGTACCCAGAATAGCACCTAAAAAATCATTTCCGATACTTTTCTGTTTCATACTGATATTATTGGCGAAAACCCCTTTTATATCAGTAAGAATATTAGATTTTCCGGCATCTTCCAAAACTGTTTTAACGGTATTGTTATCACCTTTTTGTAAAATGGCAGCCAGCATACTAGCGATAACTGTAGAAATAGCTGTAGAAACTTTCGTATTATCTTCACCCAAAAGAGCCGACGCTTTAGATGTCAGTTCAGGGCTTACCAACGATTTTAATGAATCAAAAATTCGTAACATACGCTTTATATATTAAAGATTAATCAATAATTTCATTGTATCTATAACAATATAAAACGTATTAAGTTTTAATGTAAAACAAAAGATATTAAGGGCGTATACTGACCTGACAGGGAGCTGAAAGTCTTTTTTTCCATTCCTGTACATAGCCAAACCATTCTTCTTTGGTTTTATATCCGAATGTCTCTTTCATAGAGGTAAATGTAATATGATAGGTAAATCCTGTTGTACCGGGTGATTCAATGGTATATAAGTAGTTCACGTTATCCGCCACCTCTTCCCGGATAATTTCCGGAGGCAAACAGGTGGCAAGTCCTACCGTCTCTTTGGCATATTTAATAGTATCACCGACCGGCCAGTCTGTACCCCAGCACGCAATTAATCCGGCATGATCTGAAAAAGAGTCTGAGTCTTTCATATTAATCACTCCTATTGCAAACGTTTGGTTTTCAAGAGGAGTTGTAAAAAAGACCTGTACCTCACAGTCCCGGTGACCCGCATACAAAATATACCGTACTGTCATATCCAGCTCTGTATTCTGATATTCCCAATCCTGTACAGCCACATCCACCACCGTACGAAGGGGACCGTATGCCCGGATCGTTTCAGTCAGCGTCCGCACAGACTCTATATGAGTGGCTTTTTGTCCATTCCATCCTTTTAAAGTACCCAATCCGCAACTCCCTCCTACCATCAAAACATCATCTCCGAAGCCCCTGGCCAGTTGTTCATCTGTAGGATAAAACTGAGATTCTTCGATCTCAAAACCTTTATTGAATTTCCCATAAATATCAACCGTTTGCTTATGGTCAAAATAGATCCGGTAAGCAACCAATTCCGATTCAAAAGCCGGTCCGTGATGATGTAACTGGTTATAGACATTGCTGCTTCCCGGAATAGTAAGAGAAGTAATAGAGGGATGTTTTCCCCGTTTATCACTAATCAACATTTCCGCAAAAACTTGAGCCGGATAAGGATTTTCTTTTTTCTCCGACGAAAGTTCAACTTTCAGTTCTTTACAGGTATTAGCAGGCATATTCAAAACAAACGCCAGTTCGTCCACCTGTCCATCTCCCGTCAGATCATCCAATTGGGAAGAAATATCCAGATTACCATCCCGGACAACTGCGGAACGGACCCTAAAACCGGGATTCATCTCATTTAAACAGATAACAACAGGTTCAAACTCCTTATCAAAAGAGGAGTCATTTTTAACTTCTACCATGAATGATGTGGTTTGTTGGGCATATAGGGAGAGGGATAAAATCTGCCCTGCTCCTATGACAAAAAGGAGGAGAATAAAAGAAATAGACTTTCTCATGGAATTACATTTAATTCGTAATTTACCAAACAAAGATATAAAACATTCCCTATCTTTGTCTACATATCTAAACAGTATATTCACAATTAATTATTGAACCATGAAACGACTTTTGTTAATGAATGCCATTTTATGGCTTTTCGTAGCCGGTATAGGCGCCCAACTACCGCTTTTCCCAACTCCTGCTAAACAATCCTTTCAACGGGGAACATTTACCCTTGGAAAAAACATCTCAATCACAGGAAACGGAGGATATGCAGATCAAATAGGCAAAGAGGCCAGCCGAACTCTTGAGGAGTTTTCATTTACAGGGACTCCTTCAGGGGAGATCAGTTTTATCCTGGATACCAGTTTACCCCTTCCGGCAGAAGGATATACCCTCACTATTACCGGGGAGCATATTCGTATTGAAGCCTCTTCAGAAGCAGGACTCTTCTATGGAAAAGAATCACTGATACAACTGGCCCGTTTCGGACAGGGTTCCATCCGGGCCTGTAAGGTAAAGGATGCACCTCGCTTCCGCTGGCGTGGATTTATGCTGGATGAAAGCCGCCATTTCTTCGGTAAAGAAAAAGTAAAACAATATCTGGACATTATGGCTTCCCTGAAGCTGAATACGTTCCACTGGCATCTGACCGATGAACCGGGCTGGCGGATAGAAATTAAAAAATATCCGAAACTGACCACTATAGGATCCGTCGGAAACTGGCACGACCCGGATGCCCCGGCTCAGTTCTATACCCAGGAAGAGATAAAAGAGATAGTAGCCTATGCGGCTGCACGTCATATTACTATCATTCCCGAATTTGATATGCCGGGACACGCAACAGCTGTCTGCCGTGCCTATCCGGAAGTATCGGGAGGAGGAGAAGGTAAATGGGAACACTTTACATTCCATCCCTGCAAAGAAGCCACTTACGAATTCATCAGTAATATTCTGGACGAAATTGCACAATTATTTCCCGGATCTTACATTCACATCGGAGGTGATGAGGTTCATTATGGAAATCAAAGCTGGTTCACAGATCCTGAAATACAGGCTTTTATTAAAGAAAATGACCTGAAGAATGAAAGTGGCCTGGAACATTATTTTGTCCGCAGAGCTTGCGACATCGTAGCTTCCAAAGGGAAAAAGATGATTGGGTGGGATGAAGTTGTAGACGCAGGTGTATCCCCGGATAAAGCCATGGTAATGTGGTGGCGACACGATAAACCCTCTCAATTGGTAAAAGCACTTGAAAACGGATTTGATGTGGTGATGACTCCCCGCCGTCCCTTATACGCTGACTTTGTACAATATCAAAGTCACAAAACAGGCAGAAACTGGAATGGCTACAACCCGATAGAAGACATCTACCGGTTTCCGGGTCCTATCATCCATTTTACCAAAAACTTTGAAGATCAGATCAAGGGGATGCAATTTTCACTCTGGACGGAACGTGTAGCTGAGATGAACCGGCTTGATTTCATGGTATTTCCCCGTTTGACAGCTGTTGCCGAATCAGCCTGGACACCAGCCAAATCAAAAGAATCAAGTCTGTTTATGCGTAAGCTACCCCTTTTCCTCGAATATCTGGATACATTGGGAATCTACTATTTCAATCCATTCCAACCAGACGCATATCCTGAACCAGGTGCACCGGAAAAAGAAGACATTTTACAGAATGGGTAATAAGAAATAATCAGGCACAGATTTCACAGTTATTAGTTTTAATAAATCTGTGAAATCCGTGCCTAAATAATAATTGATTCTTATCTGTTATTTTTTAATAACGGCTTTTCTTACGTGTTGATCGTTCTGTTGAAGGTCTTCTCCAGGGTTTATCTCCGGAACGGCTTCCTGATCTGGAACTTCCCGATCTGAACGACTGAACTTCCTTAGCTTTACCTTTCCGGTCCCCCCGGTATCCACCGCTACCATTCCGGTTTCCGAAGCCTTCTTTCTTACCCTGTGCATGTTCCACAGAGATACGCCGGCCATCCACTTCAAAACCATTCATTTCCTTCAGTACGCGGTTGGCTTCCCCATCTTCCACTTCAAAGAAAGAAAAGTTTTCACGCAGGTCAATCTTTCCGATAAGGACTTTTCCCGGAACACATTTATTCACTAATTCAATTAATTGGTTCGGGAATAATCCGTCAGCCTTTCCAAAATTAATAAAGAAACGGGTATATCCTTCTTCCGCATTCGCTTTACGCTTTCCTCCTCTGTCAAATCTATCTGAACCGGAATCTTTTCTGCGTTCACTTCGTTCATCTACGACCTGGATCTCATCCGCATCTTTATAATAGTCAATCATCCGGTTGAGTTCAAGTGATACAAACCGTTTGATAATATCCTCTTTATCGAGCCAATCCAGTTTCCGGAAAATCGAAGGCAACAAAGCAGCAATTTCATCCTCATCGACCTTCACTTTCTCTATCTGATCTACCAGATTAAAGATTTGTTTTTCGCAAATTGCCTTTCCACTGGGCATTTCGCCCTTTTCAAACTGCTTGTTGATGATCCGCTCAATTTCCCGGATCTTTCCTTTTTCTTTTACATGACAGATCGAAATTGAAATCCCTGTTCTTCCGGCACGTCCTGTACGTCCGCTCCGGTGAGTATATGATTCAATATCATCAGGTAACCCATAATTGATTACATGGGTCAATTCATCAACATCCAATCCACGGGCAGCCACATCTGTTGCCACCAGTAACTGAATATTACGGATACGGAATTTTTGCATCACATAATCACGCTGTGCCTGGCTTAATTCACCATGCAAGGCATCCGCATTATAACCATCCTGGATCAGTTTATCGGCTATTTCCTGTGTCTCTTTACGGGTACGGCAAAAGATAATTCCGTAAATATTAGGATAGTAATCCGCAATACGTTTCAGAGCCAGATATTTATCCCTGGCCTGCACCATATAATAGATATGTTTGATATTCTTATTTCCCTCATTCTTCCGGCCAATTACAATCTCTTTCGGATTGTTCATATATTTCCGGGTAATACCAGCAATCCCCTGAGGCATAGTAGCCGAAAATAACAACATGTTCCGGGAAGCTGGTACTTCAGCCAGAATAGCATTAATACTTTCAGTAAAGCCCATATTCAGCATTTCATCCGCTTCATCCAGGATTACGTTCTTAATATTCGCCAGATCCACCGTTTTACGGTTCATCAGGTCCAGCAGGCGTCCCGGAGTAGCTACAACGACATGTACCCCGCGTTTAAGCATCTTGATTTGGCTTTCAATACTGGAACCTCCGTATACCGGAAGTACTTTCAGACCATCTATATATTTAGAATAATCATTCAGATCATCTGCGATCTGTAAACAGAGCTCACGGGTCGGACAAAGGATAAGTGCCTGAGGTTGATACAAGTTAACTTCAATTTTCTGAAGGATGGGTAATCCAAAAGCAGCAGTTTTACCGGTTCCGGTCTGGGCCAATGCAATAACATCATTATCTTCACCTAATAAAAAAGGAATCACTTCCTCCTGTACCGGCATGGGCGACTCGTAACCCATTTCCTGAATTGCCTTTAATATCGGGGCGGCAACTCCTAATTCTTCAAATGTTTTCAAAATGTACTATTTGTATATAAAATAAATTCAGAATTGCAAAGGTAAACAAATTATTTGAATCCCTTTCCGTAAAGCATAATATCTTTTAATTGAGCGCGTTTCTTTTCATTTAAGTTCAACTCACTGGATAAATATTTATCCACTGAGCCATATTCTTTTTTGATTTTCCGGAAAGCCAGATCCAATAATCCTTCATTGGCAGCCAGCATAACAGTAATTGTCTCCTGTCCATAGGTATCAAGTGTACGGGCAAATTCATCTATCCGGCGTATATTGATATATTGATTAGAAAGGGTATAATCCCTATAAATAGTCTCTTCCGGCACATCCAAAGCTGAAAGCAACATAGCAGCCAGAAAACCTGCCCGGTCTTTTCCATAGGTACAGTTAAAGAGGATCGGATAATTATCTTTATCCAGAAACACTTCCAGTGCTTTGGCAAACTGAGTATTATTTTCAGTAATATACTGTAAATACAAATCCTGCATAAATAACATACCATCTCCCTTACGGGCTCTCTTATTTATCAGTTTATTGTGAATATCCTGATAATTCCCATTGGAAACCGGAATATGGATCACGTTTGCTCCTGTATAACTAACAGGTGCCTGAAAAACTTCTTCTTCCGTGCGCAGATCAATAATGGTACGGATTCCCAGATTAGACATCCGGATAGAATCGAGTACTGTCATTCCATACAAATCCCCCGAACGGTATACTTTACCCCACCGGGTCATATACTCCCCACTACTGGGGTAACCTCCCAGGTCCCGCAGATTATCCACCTCATCCATCGGCACATAACGGGAGCCCAGGATCTGAGGATATTTTTCATTAAAAGTCAACAAAAAGTACTTACGGGTCACATTATCATTCGTTATATACGTCATAATGTTATCCGCTATATTTGCTTGTCCTGCCGTACGGGATTTCATAAATTGATCCGGATTATCAGATACGTAAAGTTTCATAAGACCTTCCATAGGAGGATCTGTTTCCCATTTAATGATATAATTACCAATGGCATCCCGGAGACATACGGAACGAACTTCAACCGAAGGGGAACTACAACTGGTTAATGCAATTATACCTGATAAAAGAAAAAGAAACTTTTCTGACATCGTTTTCACTATAAGCATTCCTTACAAAGATATATAAATACTGTTGTTTGATAAATGCAGTTAATGATATTTAAGATTGGTTGTCTAATAAATACTTATCAGCAAATTCTGAAGATATATAATTATCATAGGTTACACACACCCGGGAAGCAAATTCAATTCCATAAGAGATAATTTTATCCCATTTTTCTTTTGGCAGAGAAGACAACTCATTTTTCCGGATATTTTCCTTTAACAGTCCATAGATCAGGCCGGCATTAAAGTTATCACCGGCACCAATCGTACTGACCGGTTGAACAGAAGGTACATCATAATGAGCCTGCAGAGCCCGTGTAAACAGGTTCACTCCGTTTTCTCCATGGGTCGTGATCAAAGTAGGACAATAAAATTCGACATGTTCCCTGTAAACCACTTCCATATCTTTCTTACGGAAAATATTATAAAAATCCTCATCCGATCCTCTGACAATATCTGCTGCTTCCATATTATCCAGAATAGCAGGAGTCAGAAACATTGCTTCATGGGCATGTGCATTCCGGAAATTAGGATCATAATAAAGAATCGCTTTCCGGTCACGCGCATACTCTATAAATTCAACCATACGTTCCCTTAGGACCGGATTCAGGGAATAATATGAGCCAAAAATAAAGATATCATCTTCCTGGATAGGAGGCAACGGTATTTCCAGCCGTTGGTTAGGATAATCCTTATAAAATAGAAAACTTGCATTCTGTTTATCATCCAGGAAAGCCATTGAAACCGGACTCTTGCCATCAGGGAAACGATCTACAAAATCAGTAGAAATATGGTTTTCAGTCATAAACTCACTGATCATATCCCCTACCCGGTCATTCCCCAACTCACTTATAAACAAAACAGGAACACCCGTACGGCCTAATGAGACCAGCCCATTAAAAACAGATCCTCCCGGTACAGCTTTATAAGGTTGATTATTGCGGAATATAATATCCAATAT
>JAJQES010000089.1 GCA_021201565.1 Tannerellaceae bacterium | reverse complement strand
GGGTACAATTCTACAAAAAACTCCCGCATCATCTGGTGGGCGTTTTCTTTACTCTTTGTTTTTTGGTTTCTCCTGGCCGGTTTCTTTTTCATAGATACATTCTTTTTGACGTTATTTCTTTATTTTCTTAGTTTTTCTATCTATTTGCTGGCTTTTGAGCCTTTAGGCAAACACCCCCTTTTTCTTCCGGTGACGGTTTAGAAAAGGTCCCCATTTGAGTACGGTCTACTGGGTGAAAAGAGTAGGCCGTCTCGTTACCACGACAAGGCCATCTCATTAGAAAGAGTAGGCGTTCTGGTGGCACTGACAAGGCTTACTGGTGGTGGCCAGACGGCCTTCTCGTTTTATAGTCCTCCCCATGGCTTAAAAAAGAGAAGAAACAAGGGGCAAAAAAAGACAAAAACAGCCTTTTTTTTCGCTGGTTGCTCTTTTTGTAAGAACTTTCAGGAACTATCCTTTTGAGACCAAAACCTCCGTGTTTGCTATTCCGGATTTTCTTCTCCCGGCTTTGGAGGTTCTCCTTTTGCTATCCAAATGCTTTTCTATTCCTTCCAAAAGCGACAAAGTGAAAAAGGGAAACTCCGTAAGAAGCCCATATTTAAAACCTTTCCCTACAAAGCCCCGGAAAACGGCCGCCACAGGAGACTTAGTTGACAAAAAGACAGAGAAGCCCAAAGCCCCTCCCGGCCTCCCCCAAGGGGAGGAGATTACAATTTGCCAAATTCCCCATGCTGCACATGCTGGCGCGGAACTCTGATTCCGTGCCTTAGCATATCAGGGCACGGAAGCGGAGTTCCGCGCCAGCGGTTTCAAAGAAGCTCCCCCTTCGGGGGAGTTGAGGGGGCCTCTATTCTTTTACACAGCGAATGGATAAACCAATTGCAGGCCTTCCACCCTGTGCATCTGTTACAATTGAATTATTACTCATACTCAATACATGCATATCCCACCCCTGTGGATAATAGGAAAAAGTCGCTGACCAGTAGGCACCAATCCTGCCAACAAGATCAAACAATCCGATCTCCGGATCCCGCATACCCACTGCAGGATAAAAGCCACCATCCAGACCGGTATTTCCATATCCGGCAGGATCCCAGGGAGAATTACTGAGGGTCCAGCCTTCCCATGGAGAATGGAGCGGATTCCTCTCTGCATCACGTGTCCAGTCGGGTACGCGCCAGCCTTCGGGACAGGGGTCAAAAATGCCTTTCCCGGCATTTTCGTCCGACCATAAATACTCATTGTGAATATCGTCTGCTGATGAAAACCAGTCATTTCCTCTGTTCTGAGCCGTATAATAGGTCATGGGATGCGTCAGGGTGTTGGGCAGATTATAAAGATCGGTTACATCCGTGATCGTAATTGCATCTGTACTGGTTGTTCCGGATGATCCTACATACAGAGGAGTATGGGTGCTTTTACGAACGGCAGCTGATTCATAAACCAGATCATTGGGACCCGGAAAAGGATCTTTACGGCCCCACTGGTACAGAAAGCCGTGGGTGGTGAGTTCACCCGGTGTAGTGGTGAGCGCCCCTAAGTTTCGATCCATAAAACGATAGTTCTGATATCCGTTATTATACACATACGTGGTCCCCTTATAATGGGTGTCGGGATTATAATCGGTCACCCATATATGCCAGCTATACCGCAGAATGCCTCCTATTTTTATCCCAACCAATGCATTGCCCATCCTGTTATCTTTATTCGCAAACACCCGTATAACGGTTTCCGGGCCGGAAGCAGCCGGTGGGATAGATATAGTTAATAACTCATCGGTATCCTGCCATATCACTTCTGCTTCCAACTCCCCTGACAATAGGTGTTGTTGGCCACCCATTACCTCGTCGGCCCACACTAAATAGGCTTTCAGGACAGGTATATATAGATTACCACTCGGATAATCACCTCCTCCGGGTGGTAATATATAGCAGTTAGGTAAATCCGCCGGGCGTGCTTTCGCCTGTTTCACCTCAACGGCCAGATGTAGCAATCCGGCGGATAGATGAATATACCCGGTACGGTCCCGGCCTGTGATATTGGGAAGGATACGAAATTCTACTTTATCACTTTGTTCCGGGCCACTCCAGTTCCCACTTTCATACACCACCCAATCAATGGGATTGCCTCCGCTTCGTTCCGGAGAGTCGGTAAACGAACAGTTCCAGGAGGAATGGAAATTACTTTTGATCCGGAGGCTTTCCCGGACAGCCGGCCCCACTGTAATCACTCCCCCGGCATCCCTATGAGCCGGCACAGTGAGTTGTGACCTACTCACGCCCAGATAATACTGTCCGTTGTAAGTAACATAGTTGATTCCCCCATCCTCTTCAAAGACACTCAACTGCACAGTCAGGTTATTCGCTTCGGCAGTCAATGCCTCCGCTTCGCTGGTGTATCCCTGTTGATCCACAGCAGTGATGTTGACCCGGTACCGGTGGTTCCGCAGGATAGGCCATACATTACTGGTAGGATCCTGGTTCCGCTCATCATACAGGTTGATTTTATACCAGGTAGAGGTGGTGACCGGTGAGGCTTCCGGAGGGGTGTAGAAAGCATGCACCAACAGGGTATAGGTGGTAGGGGAACCAATGGGTCCGCCGGCAGTCTCCGCCAGATAGATCTCTTTGAAAAACCCAGGATCCGGAGTGGTTTTCTGGTAAGAAAGGGTGGTAAGGGTGCCGGTTGGAGTAGGTGCTGTCACAATTCCCTCCCCGGAAAGACCGCCTGCCGGATTAAACGCCCCGGATTGCGGAGCAGCCGTTCCCTTACCGGCTACCTGATGGAGTTTGACTTCCCGGATCAGAAAACTACCCTGGCTGAGTCCCTGCGGCTGGTCATCCTCCCCGGACATATTGACCCCTACGTCCAACCGGGCGACCGCCCGCAACAGGTAAATCGTGCCGATATCGCTTCCGCTCAACTCGGTAGTCACCGGATGCGTTTCCCTGCTCTCTCCCCACATAGGCAGGTAGCGGGGGGTAACCGTATCCCAGGGAACACTATTTCCAAAGGTGATCTTTTTCAATGTTTCCTCTTTTGTTTCTCCTTTAACCAACGCAGCCGCTTCTATCTCATCGCGCAGATTGGCTAAGAACACCAGCCGGTAGGTTTCCGTCCCTTCCCCGGGGTGGAGGTACACAGTAAAATTACGTACCTGGCTTTCCCCGTTTCCGGTAGATAGCGCGTGGGCCGGGGTACGATACGCATATATTTCACTACCGTCCGCCTGTTTTTCAAACACCAGCATATCCAACGCGGCTATTTCGTTTTCCTCCATGCCACTCCGGGTCCCGGGCAGAGTCAGCCCGGGCAGGCGAATCTGAATGGTCAGCGCCGCCGGTTGTTCCGTCAGGTCATCCGGAACAGCCGGTTCATCCCAGCAGGAGGATAAAAAACAGGACAGCGGCAGTAACAAAGAAAAAAACAGCGCCATCCGGACCATACAGTATCCACCGGCTTCTCTTTGTTTTGTATTCAGACAATTTGTTTTCATTCTATTATGCTCTATTGTTTTCGTTGGGATGAATCAGTATTTACTCTTGTACACACCGGACAGATGCGCCGAGACACCGGTTAAAGGTAGTTATAGGATGAGCTCCTCCCACAGTAATATTTAATACATAAGCTTTAGACCACCATATAGAAAGACTCTCAGGTACAGTAGAAGATGTCCAATACACTCCATCTCTCCCTACACCAGAAAAATAAGTTCCATTGCGGTATCCACACTCAGGGAAATAATATCCATCAAAACTTCTGCCCCACAAATCAACCTGACAATTAGAATCTGTCCAATTTCTCCAGGGAGAATATTTAGGAATACCTTCCGCATCCCGTGTCCAATCAGGTACTCGCCAGCCATCCGGACAGGGATCAAACACTCCTTTCTGACCGTTCAGGTCATTCCATAAATAATCATTCAGATATTCTTTATGGTCATTATACCAATCAGCAGACTCATTATTTAGCACCCCAAGAAAATAATCCGGATGTTGCAAGGAGTAATAAAGATTATTACTATTTATATTAGGATGGGTGACAGGAGATTCTATTATTGGGATTGTTATGAGCTCATCCGACGCATTATAGAGGAATTTATGAGAGCTACCGGGAGCACTCTGATTAACCTCATTATGTATGACAATTACGGGTGCTCCCGGAAAAGGATCTTTCCGGCCCCACTGATACAGAAATCCATGTGTAGTCAGTTTGGCCACAGTCGTAGTGGTCGCTCCCAGATTCCGGTCCATAAACCGGTAGTCCTGGTATCCGTTATTATAAAGCAGGGTGCTGCCTCCGGTTTGGGTATCCGGATCGTAATCCGTGATCCAGATGTGCCAGCTGTAACGACGGATATTGTTTACTTTCACTCCGATCAGTGCATTGCCGGGAATGCCTTTGTGGGCCGTCACCAGCAGGACTGTTTTATCACCGGTTGCGGCATTACTTCCCGGTGCATAGTCCACACTGACCAAACCGGGTTCATCCTGCCAGATCAATTCATAAGTAACATTTCCGATCAGCGTCTGTTTCTGGTCGCCCATCACATCGTCAGCCCATACCAAATAGGCTTTGCGTACCGGCAGGTGCAGAGTACCATTGATGGGGAGTATGTAACTATTGGGATAGGCTCCCTTACGTTGCCGGATGGTGGCTACACGGGTCAGGTTGTTGGTCTTAAAATGTATAAAGACCTCCCGTTTCTCTCCCGGATTCTCTTTGAGTGTAAAATGCACGTTGTCCTGACTGCGTGTAGCCATAAACCACGAACCGGCATCGCCCTCAATCACCGAAGCAGAGGTACTGACTGCATACGTCCACTCCGTAGTGGAGCTGACTTCAATAGAGCCTGTCGAGACAGTGCCCCGTCCATCGACCCAACCCGGATAGACGAAAAGGCTTTGGCTAAGGGTAAAAAGATCCTGTTTTCCCAGATCTTCCTGGTTGGTATAGCCTTCGTCCCACACCACGATCCCGGCTTTCAGGTCGACAGGCAGTGCTTTTATAGCCTCTTCCACCGAAGGCTGGCCAGGTCCGGTGATCTCTTTCAGGGTCACCCGGTAATGGTGGTTGCGCAACAGGGGACTGTAAGCAGACTCCCCTTCTTTTATAAAATCAATCCGGTAGAAACTTTTAGAGGTGCTCCCTTTGTAATAGCCTTCTGCCACCAGCAGGGTGTTTTTTACGTACCCGGTCCGGGTACCGGCCTCCGCTTCAAAGGTATAAAGCACTTCGGAAGCGGGAAATGCCAGATAAGGTGTGGTCACGACGGAACTATTTACGGTGGGAGCCGTTACCATGGTTCCGTTCCATGCGCCCGCCTGGGGGATCAGGAAGCCTTTTTCCTGATAGTTGCACAGGTGTATTTTAGTCAGGGTAAAATCAGTGTCCGGGATAGCGACGTCTTTACTAACGGTAATTTTGGCCAACATGCGCACCAACGGGACAGGACTACCGCTTAGGTCCGTATGGTCCCGGTCAATCGTAACGGTACAGCTCCCCCACATAGGGATAGGGACAGTCGCGTCCCACACACCGCTGCGGCTGACGGATAGCTTTTGTTGTAAGGTGGTTTTTGTTTCCGTACCATCACCGGGTATTCCTGAGGGAAACAGGGTAAGTACATCTGTTTTGGCACCTGCCAGAATATAGAGATCCTGCAGGCCTTTCCGTAACTGTACGGTTATTTTCAGTCCCCCGGCTGTTTCTACCATCTCACTGGCTTCCTCCATGTAGAGAAAAGTGTCGTCGGAATTATCAAAAGCCATTACCAACACATCGGAGATCTGTTTTTCCGGATCTTGCGAATCATCATCTGCCAGTCCTCGTGCGGGGAGGTTCATAGTTAGCACCACACGGCTCCGGTCTTCCGACAGGGAGCCAGCGGTAGTAAAATCGTCCTCCGAGCAAGAGGAAACCAAAAATGCAACATGCAGAATGAAAAGTAGATAAATGATTGGGCAGAACCGGGGGGGAAAGAGGGTACTCTTTTTCTGCTCCGGCGGGAGGCCGCCGGCAGGTTTTTTTATCATTCGGTTATCTGTTTTCATCTGATTCATCTGTTTTTATCCTTTCTTTGGTTTATAAGTTTTTTAGTGAAACCCGGGTTCGGTGGGCTGGGTGTGCCAGGAGGGCAGGGTGACTTCTACCAGCACGTTTTCTTTATAAATGAAGATGATTTCGATGGAAAGACAACTGCCGTCTGTGGGTGTTATATTCTCGTTGGTGAGTATATCCTGTAAGGAAACGTTGTCTACCCGGCCATCTTCCGGATTTTCTACCCGGATGGTCATAGGGGTATCTGCATCAAAATGGGGGACATAGAAGGAGGCTAAAAGAAATTCTTCCTGCTCCTTTAGGATCTCTACCGGATATTTTGTATAGGAAACCTGTTCTGTAAGGGGTACTAAGTGAAGATCATACCCCGCGGATACCTCCAACAGGGAGACGGTCATTTCCGCTTCCTTCTCTATTCCTTTCAGGTACACCTGTATCCGGTGAAAAGCAGGCAGGAATGAGAGGGTATGGCGGTTCTCCTTTCCCTCTATTACTTCCACCCGGTAGTTTTCATATTCACGGGAACGGGTTTCTTCTTTGGAAGGGGCATAAAACAAAGCCGTTTCATCCGAAAAGGGAAGATACAGCGTTTCCAGATGGGTCCCTGTTCCGGCCCGTGTCAGCAGCAGATCGTCTGTACTATTTCCAAACGCCACCACATAATAGTCTCCGGCATCCACGGGAACAGACACCTCTTCGGAGTTATCAAAGGCAGCGGCTTCCAACAGGTGCGACCGGTATAAAAGAGAGTCCCGGTCAAAAAGAAGTACACAAATATCTTCTATCTGCTCTTCATTTTCCCTGTCATATACAAAAGAAAGCGAAAGAAAGGTAGAAGGCTCACACAAACGGAGGTCTTCCCGCATGCAGGAAGAAAAAATAACGAATAGTGAACAGTGAATAATGAATAACGGGACGGCTCGCCGGCCGTTTGACCGGATGGTCCTAAAAAAATAGATAAAAGGATCCCGCAGGTAGCTGTTTGTTGTTTTCTCCATCTTATTCATTGTCATTTTCACTATGGGCTAAGGCCGATCTTCGATTCACTATTCGTTATTTACTATTTACTATTCACTTCGCCGCAGGCAATTAAAATCCTCCGATTACATCAATTACACTCCAGGGCAGAATGGTTACTTCGACGTATACACTGAATTCATCTTCTTCGGGCGTTTTCTCTTCGGGGGTTTCATCCAGATCGGTTTCATCAAATTCGAGATTGGCAATGCGGTAAATATTACCTCCCTTCACCTCTTCTTCGACTCCGCTGACCAGGTACCTGGTAACCGTCAGAAACGCTTCACCAGCTGTTCCGGTCACACTGTTGGGCACCATCGTGCCGGATACACTCATATCCGTAAAATGAAGTACAATGTGCGGAATGGCTGTTGTATTGGCAAATACATTATAGGCCCACGCGTCGTTATCCGGTTGGACACTCCAGTCGGTGGAAGGAGCCACCTGAACAGCTGTTTTCGCCGGTTCATCAAACAGGATCTGTTCCCATGCAGCTTCATACCCTGCTCCTTTGGCATACTGGGAGACATTTTTTTTGTAGTCATAAAAAGCCGTCACATCGCCTGCCCGGCCATCCACATTCACTTTATAGTAAAAATTATTGATGTAAATCCCTGCCAGTTTATAACCGGTGATCAGGTTTTTTCCGGTGATCTGTTTCAGTTCCAGACGGGCAATAAGTGGATATACATCGAAAACAGCCTGTTTGTCGGCGCCGGTAGCCGTTTTAATAGCAGCTGTCGCATCCTGGATGTCGCCTTCCCCAAAAAGGGTTGCTTTGGCCACTCCGTAGGAGGGAGCATCTGCCTGGTTACTCAAAGTGGTTGTTTCCTTGAGTACATCTTCAAATTTAGCCGGAACAGGCGATACCTGGTGATTACCCAGGATATACACTTTCGCAGCCAGGTCTTTTACATTGGGAAATACCACTCCGCTTTTGAGCTGTCCCACCGTGATCGAAGTACCTCCCTGGGCGGTAGAGGTAATGTCTACCGCCTCTACAATATTGTCACTGCCATCCACGAAGAAAAGCTGTCCGCTGGTAAAAGTCACAGCCGTACCATCGGCGATCTGTCCGGCATCCGCCCGGCTCCCTTCATTGATACCCTGTGTAAACTTAATGTACAAACCATCTTCCACCCCTTCTACATCCGGAGACGGGTTCGTTCCATCCTCTTTGTTACAGGCGGTAAAAGTAGTCAGCAAGACTGCTGTTGTCAGAAATAAACTTTTAATTTTCATACTTTAATTAATTAAGTTAGTAAATAAAATATCG
>JAJQES010000299.1 GCA_021201565.1 Tannerellaceae bacterium | reverse complement strand
TCATAGATCCCTGGGAACGCATCAAAGAATGCCCCTGCTTCGACGTCATCCCCGAGTTCCAGTCCTTCCCCCGCACCCTCTGAACAATGCCCCCTCCTGTTCCCCGCGAAAGCGGGGACCGCACAAAAACAGGCCCCGGACTTTGGAAAAAAGAAATGGCCCCATGCTGACCATGCTGGCGCGGAACTCCGGTTCCGTGCCCTGCACACAGAAGGTCTACTGAACAGAGAGGATTAATAGATTGAAGACACGGATTTGAAAATCCGCGCCAGCAAAGGGAGGATATGTTATCCCCGACTCTTACATTTAGTTTAGACGGAGGGGATTTGTAATCCCCGATTGTTGTGTATTTGGATTTGTAATCCATTGATTACCGGATCACAGATCCGGAGACTAATTAGTCGGGGATTCGGAAATCCCCTCCGTCCAGGGCTAACATAGGGCGTCCCTCCGGGACTTAACACACATTTCCTATCCCCCAAACTCACAAACAAAAAAATATGACACACATCCCACTCCCAACCTGGCTCTGGCTTCTGCTCCTCACGCTGGTGCTGGTATTGCCCGGCGGATGCAAAAGCCACCGGATCGCCCGGACCCACACCCAGCAGCAAAACACCAGCCAGTACGAAGGACTCACCCACCGGCACACCCACGTCCAGTGGCTCGACACCCTCCTGAGTAGCTGGCAAAAACACCTGCAGGGCCACATCACCCTCTGGTCGGCCCCCAACGAAACCGGCCAGCAATACAAACAGGCAGAAATGCAGTTCCAGGCCAACCAACAAAGTGAAGACCTCCGGACCAGCCTCCTGCAGGTCACCGACACCCTGCACCTCCGGCAGGCCGGCCAGGAAACGACCCACGAAGAAGCCAGCCACCATCAGGAAGCCACCCTACAGGCCACCGGAAACAACTGGGGGCGGCTCCTGATCCTCCTCACCCTCGCCCTCGCCGCCTGGTTCTACCACCGCCGGAGGGGCTCCGGCTGACCAGAGTCCAACAGCCACCCATTAACAAAAAAAGTACTTTTTATATTTACTAATATACACATTAAACAAACAAAGTTATGAACAACGTAAACAACCCGGCCGCACAGGCCACGACAGCCGTACTGACAGGTACCATCAACACCTCAGCAGAAGGATTCAATATCCTTGCAACAGGAGGCAGTGTCACCGTAAGGATCAAAAGCATCTCCCTGACACTCACCTATCCTGACGGCAGCAGTGTAAACGTACCCTACAACGACACCGATTTCCAGATTAAAGGCACCTTGAAAGAGGATTGGGCACGTATTCAAAGCCTGACCGCCCAAAGCATCACCCTGTCCGCAATAGCCAATACAGGAAACACAAGATTAAATTTACTCACCGTCGAAGTAACCGCCAAAGACGCGAACATCACCGGTAGTGCATCTAAATTCATGTCCGTATTCCAACATTACACCCGGCCCTGATGAAAGAACTTTTAGAAAACATCAAAGAAACGTTGGAAAACCTGCTCCCCAACCTCACCATGGTGGAGATCGACTGGGGACAGCTCAACGATGACAAACCCGAAGCCGATTTTCCCTGCGCCCTCGTAGGCATCCACCAGGTAACCTACTCCCAGCAGGGCAACGGCTACCAGATCGCCGAACCGGAAATCACCGTCACAGTCGCCGCCCGGCAGCCCAACCGGTTCGGGTTCGGCATCACCCCCCTCGAACTACTCGAGCTGACCGACCAGATCCACGAAGTCCTGCAACAGCACACCCATGGAGACTACTCCCCCCTGTTCCGGACCTCCCTGGCCAGGCTCAAAGGGTTAAAAAACATATACGGATACCGCATCACCTATCATACCGCCTACACCATACCCCTAACCCCCACGTACGGCAAAACCATGATAGAAGATATGATCCTACATCTGAAGTAAATAAGAAGAAAGAAATGAGAAGTCAAGAAGTTAAGAAGTAAGAAGAAAGAAGATAAGTTATAGACGGAGGGGATTTGTAATCCCCGACTAACAAACCCTTCGGATCTGTGATCCGGGAATGAATGGATTGCAAATCCATACACATACCAGGCGGGGATTACAAATCCCCGCCATCCAAAAGGTAAGAAGAAAGCAGAGAAGTTCTTCCGGGTTACAAACCAGAAGCAAATGCAACAACGACAACATCCTTATTCTTAACTTCTTAACTTCTAACTTCTGAATTCCCATTCTCCCAAATATCAATTATTAATTTAAAAACAGTAAAACAAATGTTACCACGCGTAAAAATTAACTACGTAAACGGCTCATTAGGCCAGGTAGAAGCTATGGCAGACGGATGCCTCGGATTTGTAGCCATCGGCGCAGCCGCAGAAGACAACTTTGAATTAGGCAAAGCCTATTCATTCCGCAAATTCTCCGCCTTTGAAGACTTAGGAGTCACCCCGGAAAACAACCCGGTACTCTACAAAAACGTAAAAGACTTCTATGCCGAAGCAGGCGAAGGAACCGAAGTATGGCTGATGGGGCTCGACACAACCGAGAGCTTCACCACCGCCCTCGACGCCTCCACCGGCAGTGCCCGGTCCCTTTTGCTCAACTCAAACGGAAAAATCCGCGGACTGGTCGTATTCAAAACAGCCGTAACAGATCCCGAAGAGCTAACCATCAAAAACGGACTCGATGAAGACGTCACCAACTCTCTGGCAGTCGCGCAGAAATTAGGCGAATGGGCCACCGACCAATTACGTGCCCCCATCTTTATCCTGATCGAAGGACACGCCTTCAACGATGAACCAGCCGGACTGGCCGACCTGTCCAAAATGTCCCACAACCGCGTAGGCGTAGTCATCGGTGACACACAGGCCAGCAGCCCCAACGCCTGTATGGGCATCGTAGCCGGCCGCCTCGCCATCTCACCCGTACAACGCAAAATCAGCCGCGTAAAAGACGGCGCCCTTACCCCCGCCATCATTTATGCAGGCAGCCAGCCGGCAGAACTGGCCGATGTAGAAACCATCCACGAAAAAGGATACATCACCTTCCGCACCTTCGTAGGAAAAACAGGCTACTTCATCGCCGACGACAACCTGGCTACCTCTGCGGAGGATGATTACCGGGGATTAAGCAACCGCCGGGTCATCGACAAAGCCTACCGCATCGCCTACAACACCCTGGTGGAAACCCTCAATGACGAAGTACCCATCGGGACCGACGGCAACCTGTCCCCCTCCTGGTGCGCAGCCCTGCAGGGTGACGTGGAGCAGGCCATCATCTCCTCGATGACCGCCAACGGCAACCTCGGAAACGATCCCGGCGACTCAGGCGACACAGGTGTAGCCTGTTCCATCCCCTACGAACAAGCCATCCTGGCCACCTCCACCCTGGCAGTCAGCCTGCGCATAAAACCCAGTGGATACGCAAAATATATCAATGTAGAATTAGGATTCAAAACAGCTTAAAAATAAAAAACAATGTTTAACAGCAGACAATACGAATACGCAGACATCACCGTATTCATCGGCAGCCGCGACGTAACCGGACTCCGTTCAATCAAATACAGTTCAAAACAGGAAAAAGAACTCCTGTACGGAAAAGGCAACATGCCCCTCAGCATCCAGAAAGGCAACAAAAGCTTTGAAGGCGAGATCGGCCTGCTACAGTCCGAACTCGAAGCCCTGACCGAAGGCGAACAATCCCTGCTCGACCTCGAGTGCAAAATCGTAGTCACCTACGGAAACCCCTCCAACGGCGACACCCTTGTGATCGAAGAACTCATCGGCGTACAATTCACCGAAGAAAGCAAAGAGATGAAACAAGGTGACAAATTCATGGAAATCACCCTCCCCATCATCTTCCTGAATAAAAAGAAAGTACAGTAATAAATAATAAGTAGTTAGTAGACAGTAGTTAGTAGAACGTTCACTGCGTTCACTTAGTAGAATAAATAACCGGCGAGACGAACAAAGTGCATCCCTACTAACTACCAACTACTAACTACCAACTACTTAAAAAAATGGCAACACAAAAACTAACAGGACAGGCTACAGAAAGCCAGATCCAGGAATGGAAAGAAAAATATGGAGACATATTCAGTATCAAAACAGAAGGACACGTATGCTACCTGCGTAAACCCAACCGCAAAGCCATCTCCTACGCCACCGTAGCCGGTAAAACCGACCCGTTGAAATTCAATGAAGTACTCATGCGCGAGTGCTGGGTAGGCGGCAGCGACGAAGTACGCAAGAACGACGACATGTTCATGGCAGCCTGCGGCGTACTCGATAAAATCATCGAGCTCAAACAGGCCGAACTGGAAAAGCTCTAAAGGCTACCGGAATAGATGAGCAGGAAGACCGCGACGTGTTTCGCAAGCTCGACGCACAACTCCGGTACTACCTGCACATCGACCCCGATAGCCTCACCGACATGGAATGGGCCATGCGCGTCAACGAACTCAAATGGCTCCGTAAACACACCGAATAAAAATAGACAAAAACAGAAACAAATGTTTACACCCCATTAAGTCCCGGAAGGTCCCCCAGCCCGGTACACAATACCAGTTCCTGAGGCACAGGTCAAACTATCTGGACGGAGGGGATTTCCAAATCCCCGACTGTTGCGTATTTGGATTTGTAATCCATCGATTACCGGATCACAGATCCTGACATTCAACAGGCAGAGATCAGGAGATCCCCGCCAACCAACCCCATCAAGTCCCGGAGGGACGCCCTATCCCAGCCCAGGGCAACGCCCTGGGTGACAGAGAGTAAGAATAAAATGAGTGCTGTAAGCACGGCATAATAAAATAGTAACAAATCAACAGCTCGTAATTTATGCCGTCCCTTCAGGACTCAACAGAGACAACATCTTCTAACCCAGGGCGTTGCCCTGGGCTAAGATAAAACGTCCCTCCGGGACTTAAAAACAGACCTCTACGGGTACAGATTTCTCTGCTGGGCCTTTTAGACAGAGGGGATATGTTATCTCCGACTCCTAAACCCTGAATTTATAATCCAATTTACCCTTTTTTGGTCGGAGGGGATTTCCAAATCCCCGACTAATGAGTATCCGGATCTGTGATCCGGCAAACAACAGATTACGAAACAAATGTTTCCACTTTCACCCCCTAATTAAACAACTATGGCAACAACAGAAACAACAACCGCCGCCCTTACTAGGGCCAACCAGGAAATTCTACGGATTACCTCCGGATGGCAGACCTTCCAGGGACAGCTCACCCAGGCCGCCGGCACAGTCAGCCGCCTCGGAAGCCTCTTTGAAACCTCTGTCAACGCTATTGGCACGGACCCCGGTGACCAGGCTGTTGCCGGAGAACCCGGAAACCAAGCAGATCCCCTGAACGAAACAGCAGGCAAAATTGCCAATACCACGGATAACACCTGGAACAGTTTCCGCAAGTCCGACCTCATCACCGGCAAAATCCGGATCCTACTCAACCACGTATCCCAGGCCACCACCAAAATCGTTGAACAGCTTACCGCCCTCACCGGCAGCGTAGAAGAAGCACTGAATAAAAACACACGGACCACCCAGGTAGGCGTCATCGTCAAATACCCGCCCCAGCAGGCAGGCGGAGACACTATTATCCACAACACCATATCCGTCAACAACCACATCACCACCTCCGCCCGGATGTCCGCTGACCTATCCGGACAAATCAATAACAACGGGGGAACAGACCATAACTCCGCCGGAGAAACCGTAGAGACCTATGAAAAAGTAACCACCTCCGTGAGTAAGATCCAGGAATCCTACTCCGCCATCGCAGAGAATATCAGCAACATATCCTCCGCCACCACCACATGGTCCGCCACCATCGAAAAAACAATCGAAACCTACACCAGCCTCTCCACCTCCATCCAACAGGCCACAGAGGTAAGTGTACTGCTCAGCGAAACCATCCGGGCCATCAGCCAGACCACCACCCTCGTGAGCAGTAGCATCGAACAGGTCACCGGAGTGACCGCCACCTTAGCCATCAGCCTCGAACGAGTACAGGAAATCACCGCAACCCTCGAAGACGCCTTCTACAAAGTCGACGAAGCATGCGCAGACATATTCACCCACATCGGAAGCCTCACCCAACACATCCAGGCAGAGATAACCAACGTAGTGCAGACCACCAACACCTTTCAGCAAAGCCTGACACAGGTCAACATCACCGCCGGAAACCTCCAGATAGGCATCAACCAGGTAACAGACAGCTCCGGCCGTTTGGAAGAAACACTCGGCCAGGTCAGCAACACCATGGACGAAGTCAGCCAGATGACGGCCCACGTCAACACCACAATGGACACCCTGGCCAGTGGGATGGAGAGCATCCGGGACGTAGCAGGCATGGCACAAAGCAACTTCGAGCTGATGACCAGCACCCTCGAAAAGCTCAATCAACGCATCGACACCCTGCAAACCGTCAGCGGAACAGCCGGACAGGAGATAGGTAACATGGGCGAAACAGTTCAAAAGACCACCGAAAAAAGCAGCTGGCTCGGAACCACTTTCGGCAAGATGAAAGAAAAAGTACTCAGCTCCATCAACGACATGATGGGACCGATGAAAATACTTAATACCCTGATCGGGAAAGCAGCGGAATTCCTACAGGGATCCGGCGCCGCCTGGAAAGCCCGGGTAGAGGTAGAAGGCAACCTGTCCAACACCATGACCGGAAACATGGGAGCCGGCGAAAACGAAATCAACAGTCTCCTGCAACTCACCGCCGCCCAGGAAAAGCTGGGAGTCGTGTCCCGCAACGTACAGACAGCTGGCGCCGTCGAACTGGCAGCCCACCTTAACAAAAGTGAATCCCTTGAACAACTGCTTCCCGCGATGAACAACCTCATCGCCAAACAACACGGACTCAATGCCACCCAGGAGCACGCCTCCGCAATGGCCGGACTCATGGCACAGGCCCTCAACGGCGAGACCGGCGAACTGGCACGCTGCGGCATCGAATTCACGGAACTACAAAAACAGATCCTCACCACAGGCACCGAAACCGAGCGGGCCACCATCCTGGCTGAAGCCATGGAAACCTCCATCGGGGGCGTCAACGCAGCCCTCGCCGCCACCCCTGAAGGCCAGTTCAAAAACCAGGCCAACAGCCTCGAAGACCTGCAAAGCCGCATCGGAAGCCTCTACGAACAAGTCATGGTAGCCCTCATGCCCCTGTTCGATAAATTCCGCGAAGGACTCGACGGAGTCATCTCCCTATTTGAGAAACACGAGGAGAAAATCAGCAATGGCATCAACACCATCGCCACGATCTGCGGCCAGGCCTTCACCATCGTCATAGAAGTGTTAGACAGCGTGATCAGCCTCTTCAGCAGTTGGTTTGAAGAACTCGAAGGAGGAAACATCTGGGTGACAGCCATCACAACCGCAGTCGGGCTCCTGGCAGGCATCATCGCCGCCGTCACCATCGCCACCAACATCTGGTCCACCGCCCAGGCCGTGCTCAACACCATCATGAACCTGAACCCCATCGGATTAATCATCGCAGCCATCGCCGGATTCATCGCCCTTATCGGCTACCTGTGCAGCCGGCTCCAGGGATGGGGTACCTTATGGGAAGGACTCGTCGGATTCATGGAACACACCTTCGCCGGCTTTGTAGCCACCATCAAATTCCGGTTCACCTCCGTCATAAACGCCCTCATGATCGGACTCAACTACATCAAAAAAGGATGGTACCAGTTCCGGGAAGCCTGCGGGATCGGTGACAGTTCCGAAAACCAGGCCGCCCTCCGTGAGATCAATGCCGACATCGAAGCCCGCCAGCAGGCCATCGTAAACGGAGCCAGAGAGATCATGGAACATGCCCGGGCAGCCAAAGACTCCCTGTCAGGAATTAATATGAGCTGGAAGAAAGACGAAACCGGAGAGACAGAAGAAAGCCGGGAAACCGTACAGGAAACCGTTAACAAAACACAGGAGATCGTGGATACCGTGACCCACTCCGGAACGAAAACCACCACGACTGGCACCTCCGGGGATTCCGGTAGCAACCTCAGTGGCAGCAATCAGCAAAACATCGGAGGATCGATTGCCGAAAACACCGTTTCCAGCATCAGCAACACCGGCAGCCAGTCACGCTCCATCGTGATCAACCTCGGCTCGATGGTCGAAAACATCATCTTCAACGGCGGGTTCGACACCAACCGGGAAGAAGTCGAAAAAGACCTCGAAGAATCCTTACTCAATGTTTTACAAATGGCCTATACAGCACAATAATATGGGAAAAATAGAATTCAACTTCAACCAGCTCCTCCTCAACAGTGGAGCCGTTGCCAACAATAGCAACTACTCCAAAGGAGACCTGAAAAGCACCCCTCCCGTCCGGCCCCTGCTGCCGGGAGCCTATAAAG
>JAJQES010000270.1 GCA_021201565.1 Tannerellaceae bacterium | reverse complement strand
CGGAACTCGGGTTCCGGGGCTTATCTCCGCAGGTCGTACGTCACGGAAGCTGTGTTCCGCGCCAGCAAGGGGGATCCGCGCCAGCGAGGGGCCAGCGGTGGTAATCTGTTAGCTCCCCCTTCGGGGGAGTTGAGGGGGCTTCCCTAATACCTCCTCAGCATTCCCACCACCAGGGCAATATTATAAATCTCCCGCTTGTGGATCCGGAACGGTTTATACAGTTCCGACGCCTCCGACGTACACAGGATATAATCCCCATCATCATAAATCCGTTTCACAACCACCCCCTGCGCCGTATCCAGCACATGGTAACGGCCCCACTGGATAAAACTATTATTCGTCACCTGCAGGCAGGCCAGCTCATCACCCGAATGAAATTCAGGCTCCATACTATCCCCCTTGACAAACAACGTATAATTATATTGCGGAAAAGCATAAATAATGGGCATCGCCTCACACTCCTCACTCTTCACCCCACTCAACGCAGCAGACACAGCCCCGGCCGCTGCATTCATCGGGATCCGCGGACGGGTGTCACGCTGTACCGCGGCAGCGGGCTCCGTTTTCCGCACACGTGGTGAACGCATCTTCTCATCATTTCCTGTTAACAACCACAAAAGCGAATACTCCGAATCCGCAATTGCATTATAAATCTTGTTTAAAACGTCCACCGAAGGCTTACTCTGACGCTCCCCCACAATCGAAGCCAGCGTACTTGCGGGAATTCCGGCGACCCTGCACAACTCCGCAGCCTTACCTCCAAACAATTGATCTACAACAAACTGAACCCTTTCATTTATCGTCTCCATACACTTTCACAATTTAGACTCATTCCAAATATACTCAATTGCGATATTTTATTTCAAAAATAGTTGCAGATATTTACTCACTTGCGTAAATTTGCAATACAATCCTTTACAAAAGTAACGGGTTTCATTCACAAATGCAAAAGTTGTATCTCAAATAACGAAAAAAAATGATGATAGACGACCTATTCAATTCCTATATGGACTACCTCGAAGACGAATACGACGAGTGGGAAAGCCTCCGTATATACGAGGAAGAGATGAAGATGCAATTCATGGAAGACGCCCTCCGGGAACTCCATGAAATGACAGAAGAACAGGCCTGTGCCTACTATCATACAGATACAAAAGAAGAAGCCCGCCATTGAATCATAGAATATTGGACATACATCGCATAAAAACAACAGATATGAAACAGGCAGCAATATCACAACGGCCCACAGGAGCCACCCAACGAAAGCTCTCACGGCGAAAAATATTCTACGTTGCGTTACACATAAAAGGCAACAGCGGAAAAACATGGTCAGCCAGCCTCACCCATGCCTGGGCCCTCTACCGGCTGATGCGCCGCATGACACACGAAGTAGTCACCTTCACCTACCGTAAAAAAGACGGAACCATCCGGACCGCCCGCGGCACACTGCCCCCCCGGGACACCTCCCAGGGCACCCCCTCCGGCAGTCACAAAGTGTTCCACTATTACGACCTCGACGCCCGGGCCTACCGCTCCTTCCGCGTCGAGAACCTGATAGGCCCCCTCCTAACCTCCCCCCAAAGGGGAGGAACCAGAGACCGGAAATAATAACAACACATATTCTCCTATCCATAAACTGCTCCCCCGGCTGAGGGAGCCTGGAGAAGTACGCTCTTTGACATGCTGCTCACATCTGTACGCACAAGCGTAAATCACCATTTACAGGGGTGCGGCAGACCAAACGATATGATCCCGTTCGCGGGTATCCTTGCGGTGCAGGTTAACAAAACCGTATCATATCTTTAGTAATTATTCGCTTCGCTCGTTAGAAGTCAAGGAGTGAGAAGATAAGAAGTAAAAAGTAGGAAGTCAAGAAGGTAAGAATATATACTAAGGCACAGAATCGGAATTCCGCGCCAGCGAGACCCGGCTCTTCCGGGTTTATAACCCGGAAGCAAAACACCGGTAAGTTTGTAACTTACATGCGGCCGTAGGACGCATCCATATCATCCACATTTGGATGGAATTAATAGACGGAGGGGATTTGCAATCCCCGACTAATTAGTCTCCGGATCTGTGATCCGGTAATCAATGAAGTCAAGAAACCGGAATCAGAATTCCGCGCCAACGAAACTCACTCTTTTTTTGGTGAAGATTGGATCACAGATCCAAATACTTAGCAAGTCGGGGATTACAAATCCCCTCCGTCTATTAACCAACTACCCCGGTTTATTGGAGTCCCCTACCCACTGGCTACCCGCTGGCGCGGAATTCCGTTCCGTGCCTTAATAATATTCTTAACTTCTTAACTTCTAACTTCTTAACTTCTAACAAACGAAGCGAGTCCTAACTTCCCAACTTCTATAAAAAAATGAAACAAAACAGATTCAATTCCCCATCCCACCTATTGGTGTTTAGTTTATTTGTCCTGCTGGCAGTAATCTGTCTGGCAGGAAGCTGGTACAACCCCCTTCATCTATTCAATGCCGGACTGTGCGGCGTGATGTCCTGGGGCACTTACAAATCCTGGTAATCCGGGACTACACAACATAACAATACATCACCTCTAAACAAAAAAAACAATGAACAACGGCTATATCCCCCTTTCCAGAAAGCTGTTTGAACACCCCTTCTGGCAGGAAAAACGCATCTTCAGCTATGCAGAAGCCTGGATAGACCTCATCCGGTGCGCCCGGTTCGAGCGCACCCCCGGAGACTTTCTCATCAAAGGAAAAACAATAAAGATTAAACGCGGTGAAATACCCGTTTCGGCCCGGTTCCTGAGTGAATGTTGGGGATGGTCCAGAAGCAAGACCAACCATTTCCTGATAAAACTCCACGAACAAAACATGATCAAAAAGCGAACAGATTCCGAAACAAAACAAACCATCATAAAGCTCTCAAAATATGACCTATACAACCCGGCAAATACGGACGTAGAAGACAGTGGCGAGACAACAAAAAGACAGCAAAAGGACAATATTAATAAAGAAAATAAAGAAAAAAGAGAGAGTGAGCACACACACGCTCACACACCCGAATATGAAAAGTTCCTTACCTGGATGCAGGAAAACACCCCCTACTGCGCCAACCCGGAACACTTCAAACAACCCATGACAGAAGAAAAATTCCTCCGTCTCAAACAAAAGTACACAGGCACCCAGATAGCCGACATCCTCCTGCGCATAGAAAACCGCAAAGACCTGCGCAAACGATACAACGATCTGTACCTGACAATAGTAAACTGGTTAAAAAAAGAACAATATGGAACTTAAAACATCCCCCCATTGCCAGGAGACCGAAGCCACCATCCTCGGTAGTCTCCTCAATACCAGCGGACAAATCGACGGCATCCCACAGGCCCACGACCTGCTCAGCCCGGAATGCTTCTACCTACCCGCCCACCGCGACCTCTACCGGGCGCTGCACACCCTGTGGACAGAGAACACTCCGCCCGACATACACCTGTTGGTCCGCCAACTCGAAAAACAAGGCAGCCCCGTCGACTACCTGTTCCTGTCCGGCATCATAGGCAAAACCACCTTCCAGCTGCCCAAATACGTACAGGTAGCCCTCGAACTCTACCAGCGCCGCCAGCTTGCCGCCATCGCCCTCGGGCTGTACCAGGAATGCCACAACGAGCTCAACGACATCCACCAGCTCCTCAACAATACCCGCGACAGCCTCAACCACATCAGCCACGGCTTCGCCCCCGAAAGCAGCACCCTCGACGAAGCCATCGACCAGATCCGCAAACGCGTCGAACACAACCTGCACAACGAAAGCAGCCTCACAGGAACCCCCACCGGATTCCACCACCTCGACCAACAAAGCGGAGGACTCCAGGGCAGCAACCTCATCATCATAGCCGCCGACACCTCCCAGGGGAAAACCGCCCTCGCCACCAAATTCGTGTTAGAAGCCCTCTGGACACAGGCCCCCTGCGCCTACTACTCGCTCGAAATGAAAAAAGAAGAACTCGCCGCGCGGCTTATCGCCATGCAGTCCGGCCTCTCCGCCAGCAACCTGCTATACGGCAAACTCCAGCTGCCCCAGATCGAGCAGATGGAACGCGGACTCAGCCGCCTCTACGGGCTCCCCCTCTATTTCGACGACCGCACAGGCAGCAACCTCGACACCATCATCGCCTCCATCCGTACCCTCACCAACCGGTACCACCTGCGGGGCGTTGTCATAGACTACCTCCAGATCCTCAACATCAACATGAAAGAAAGCAACAAAGAAACCCAGATGGCCGAAGCCGCGCGCCGGTTAAAAAACCTTGCCCACGAACTCAACATCTGGATCATCGCCCTCTCACAGCTCAGCCGCGACACCAGCAAAAACGTGATCGGCCGCTTACGCGACAGCGGGCAGATCGGAGAAGCCGCCGACATCGTCATCGCCATCGACCGGCCCGAAGCCTACGGCAAACACTACACCGCCCCCTTCCAGGACGTCGACCCCAAAGGCACCGCCCGGATCGACATCGTCAAAGGGCGCAACATCGGCCTCCAGCAATTCATCTGCGGATTTGAAGCCACCACCACCCGCTTCTACGAGCTCGACCAGGTCCCCCACCTGACCCACACCACGACCGACCCCTTCTAATCCCTCTCTGTACAGGGTCTTTTCTGTTCAGAGGGGACCCCCCGATCCTGGTCAGAGGGAATTTGCAATCCCCGACTAACGAGTATTAGGATCTGTGATCCGAAAAATAAATAAATACCGAATAAACCGGGAGTTATGTTTTATGAAAGCGGATTAAAAATCCTTATACTCAACAGGCGGGGATTATAAATCCCCTTCAACCAACAACAGCCCCTGGTAAACCGGAAGGCTCACCGTTTCAAGTCCCGGAGGGACGTCCTATCTTAGCCCAGGGCAACGCCCTGGGTTGGAATACGTTATCTGAATTGAGTCCTGAAAGGACGGCATAAATTATATTCAATCTGTCGGTATTTTATTATGCCGTCCCTCCGGGACTTTTTAAACAACTCAATCCGTAATCCAATCCCTACCCGGTAAGGACAAAACAGACCCCTGCAAACGAAAACCACCGGGTCACCAGAATCGAATCCAAAAAAACAATTGTTTGATAATAAATAAAACATTCATTTTGAAAACCAGCTTAATCCTATGTTACACAAAATTGCTCAAATAGAACAAATCCGTAGAGAGAAGCAAGCACTCAGCCAGCAGGAACAAGCTATGACACAGCCCGTTCTGACCGACCTCAGCCTGCTCTCCACCCTTTACAAATGGTTTGCAGACTACTACCAGGAACGCACCGTCATCCCCCGGGCCGAAAGCATCCTGCAACGCAAAAAATTCATCCTGATCGTCCTGCGCCTCTATTCCCCCGCCACCCTCGCCGGCGGTAGAATGCCACCCGGACTACGCAACAGGCTGGCAGAGATCCTGCAGCTCCACACCCCCAGCAGCATCTCCAACCACTACAGCGAGTTGCTCTTCTACTACCACAACTACAAAGAATTCCGCAGGGAAGTCATCCACGTCTACGCAACCCTCCTGCGGCAGCTCGAACACGAAGGGTACATCACACACACCCAGCGCGAAGAAGCCTTTTAAAAGGACAAAAGCAACCAACCCAAAAGGTCGCACCCCATTTCCAAACCGGTACACCCTTCCCGCTAACAGGATGCACCCTTTCTTCCGGAAGTCTATACCCCTCTATGCCAACTTATCCCTGCGTAGCCCATCATAACAAGACTACGCAACTGCAAAATACCAGATCTTTGCATAGGTTGCAACCCCAAAATCAAAGGAGAAGGCCCACACATTCCGGCCATCCCCAAAGTACTAACAATTTAAAAAACAAACATTATGGCATTATCTTACAAATTAATCTCCCGCAGGAATCTGGCAAAAGATGCCCCTGCAGATTCCCGCCTGTATTACGCCCAGACACGCGCCACCGGCGAAGCCACCCTGAGCGAAATATGCTCACTCATCCAGGAACGCTCCACCGTCAGCAGCGCCGACGTCAAAGCCGTACTCGACTCTCTCATCTTCGTGATGAAACACGAACTCGCCAACGGACGCATCGTACGCCTGACAGACTTCGGGTCCTTCCGCATCACCTTCGGCAGCACAGGCACCGAAACCGAAGAGGAATTCACCTCCGCCTGCATCCGGCGCCCGAAGTACACCTTCACACCCGGACCCGAGTTAAGAGACCGGGCGAAAACCCTCAGGTATGAAAAGTACACCCCCGAGATCAGAACCGAGTATGTAATCATGCAGCCGGCACCCGAAGGCGATGACGATTAAAACACACCAGGCCTATGAAAAAATTCATCATCCGCCCCTACCGGATCCAGGAGTTAGGACTACACTATTTTCCCTATAGCACCCCCAACTCCGCCTCCCAGCAACTCATGCGGTGGGTCTATTACAACCCCTACCTCATGAAAGACCTCGAAAAGACCTCCTACCGGGTAGGACAACGCATCCTCACCCCCCGGCAGGTCAGCCTGATCATCGAACACCTCGGCGAACCCGGCACCTGACCCCAGGACACGGAACCGGAGTTCCGCGCCAGCGTGAGGAGTACACATCCATCCCGGACTCCGGCAGGTAAAGTTCCTGGACGGAGGGGATTTGCAATCCCCGACTAATTAGTCTCCGGATCTGCGATCCGTTGCCCGCTTGCCTAAATCCAACCATTTAATCGATGGAGCCGGGGTGGGCAAAATCGATCTTCCTCTTCTTGGTGTAGATTGGATCACAGATCCAAATACTTAGCAAGTCGGGGATTACAAATCCCCTCCATCCAGGCAAACGACGGCTGCCCCCCTTCATCAACCATTAACAAAAACAGCAACATTTATATCTATTAGTATAAACATTTAAAAAGAAAAACGTAGTATGAAAACGAACGAACAACAAAACAGGAACGCGGCACGTGCCCTGAACGTACAGGCACAGATCACCGAAGTCAGCGGAAACAGAAACATCCAGAGCGCCACCTTCGCACCCTGGGAAGACTATCATCCCGACGGCACAGTACGCAAAACACTCCTATCCGACGACTCCCTGATCCTGAAATGCGTAATAAGAAACCGGGAGAACACCGGGCTGCGATTCTACACCAATGGCATCCGCATGATCGTACAAGATGCCGGGGGGGTATACCAAACCATAGAATGGGGCACCAACAGCGATGTCAAATATCTGCAATTCTACAACGCAAACAAAGTCAACACCACGCAGATCGACGTGCCCTACAACCAGGAAACCACCTTCTACGTCACCGTAAGCCACCCGGGGCGCCTGTCCGTCCCACAGCCATTACCCAGCGGCACCACCTGGAAAAGCCGGGTACACCTGCTGTTAAAAGATGGATACGACTACCAGGACGTAAACGACATCTACCTGGCCATGCAACAACAATAAAATAAAATCAGAACACATACATGGATCCAACCTACACAGACCAGTTCCTGCGGGGACTGGTCGAATTCATCGAATGGGCCAAATGGCTCTTACTATTAGCCTTTTGCCTCACCATGGGCGATTTAAAGTTCGGCATAGCCGCCGCACGCTACCGCCAGGAACCCATCAAACGGTCACGCGCGGTCAGGCGCACAGTCGACAAAATATGCAGTTACCTCATCTGGCTACTCATGGCTTACACCTTCGGCGAAGCCTTCGGGAAACCCTTTGGGATAGACCTCGTACCACTGATGCTCCTACTCATCATCTACGGAGTCGAACTCGAAAGCATATTCGTCAACTACTTCGCCGCCCACGGGCGAAAAATAAAAATCAACCTCCTCGGCTTCTTCGGGAAAAAAGCCGAAATCATCGAAATCGAAAAAACAGACGAACCAAATGAGAACCATTGACACCCTCATCATCCATTGCTCCGCCAGCGCCTACGGACAAGACCTCGGCGCGGCGGAAATCGACTACATGCACCGCCACCACAACGGCTGGAAAGCCATCGGCTACCATTACATCATCCGGCTCGACGGGCAAATCGAAAAAGGACGCCCCGACGACGTCATCGGCGCCCATACCGCCGGGAGGAACACCCGTAGCCTCGGCATCTGCTACATCGGAGGACTCGACCGCAACGGCCAGGCCGCCGACACCCGCACCCCCGCGCAAACAGAAGCCCTCATACAGCTTGTGCGCGAACTCTGCGAAAAATACCCCGTCAAAAGCATCATCGGCCACCGCGACACCTCCCCCGATCTCAACGGCAACGGCATCATAGATCCCTGGGAACGCATCAAAGAATGCCCCTGCTTCGACGTCATCCCCGCGTTGCAGTCCGGGGCGCCCACCCGCGGGCGACAGGCCCCGGCCGGGGGCCCGCGCAGCCGGGGGCCCCCCAA
>JAJQES010000195.1 GCA_021201565.1 Tannerellaceae bacterium | reverse complement strand
GCGCCACCCGAACAATGTACCATTCCATGTATTTGCGGGCGTAACTGGTCCAGGTTCTGTTTGATTACATGCGCATAGGTACGGGTTGGTGAAAGCACCAGCTTACCGGCATCCAGCCCCAGTCCTTCAATTTCATCCGTCAGACGGTAAGACCCGGAATATACCAAATCAGCAGGCACCGCGGCATCATAGCTTTCCGGATATTTCTGCGCCAGATAGTTGGCAAACACATCATGCCGCGCCGATGTCAGGCCATTGCTACCCATTCCGCCGTTATATTGTTTTTCGTAAGTAGCCTGTCCGTAAGAAGCCAGCCCTACGATTACATCTCCCCCCTGTATACGGCTGTTATCAATCACATCCGCCCGTTTCATCCGGCAGGTGACCGTACTGTCCACAATAATTGTGCGCACCAGATCCCCTACATCTGCCGTCTCCCCTCCGGTTGCATAACATCCGATACCCATTTCCTGTAATTCGGTCAACAACTCATCCGTACCGTTAATGATCGCGGAAATCACTTCGCCGGGAATGAGGAGTTTATTCCGTCCGATAGTAGAAGAAACCAGAATATTATCTATAGCTCCCACACACAACAGGTCATCAATATTCATAATCAGTGCATCCTGGGCAATTCCTTTCCAGACCGACAGGTCACCGGTTTCTTTCCAGTACATATACCCCAGAGAAGATTTCGTACCGGCTCCATCCGCATGCATAATGTTGCAATAGTCCGGATCACCGCCTAAAATATCAGGGATGATCTTACAGAACGCTTTCGGAAAAATTCCTTTGTCAATATTGCGGATAGCCCTATGAACATCTTCTTTAGAAGCTGAGACTCCGCGCTGATTATATCGTTGATCACTCATTGTTTTTGTTATTTGGTGTGCAAAGGTAATACTTTTCCGTCTATTTATCTAAGTTTTAACACATCTCCTTCTTCCGGGATATAGGCCGGATCTTTTTTATTCATCTTATACAAATTGTTGATCCGGATCCCATATTCCTGCGCGATAGAGTGCATGGATTCTCCGGAACGCACTGTATGGGTATAATCGGGCTTATCTGCTTTTCCTTTCTTTTTTTGCAGATAGACCACATCTCCCTTTTCCAGAGGGAAACCGGCCGGGACTTCATTGAACTTCCTCAGCTGTTTCGCTTTAAAACCGGTGTCCTGTGCCACTGACTCAAATGTATCCCCGTCTTCAGCATATACATACAGCAAACCACCCTTTTTATACACGGTTCGCCGGATAACCGGCCCGGCAGCTGCTTTTTTTACAGAGCGGCCACCTCCTTTGGAATCATATTTATATAGCTCATACTCCTCTATCACTTTGATCAGTTTATTGGCATACCCTTTATCCGTGGCATACCCACACCGTTGCAGGCCTCTGGCCCATCCTTTATAGTCTGTAACCCGCAGTTTAAACAACTCCGCATACCGGGAACGTTCCGTCAGGAATCTGGAATGATCTTCATAGGAATCCTCTACCTTTTTATATTTCCGGAAACATTCTCCTCTTTTATCATCATCATGGTAGACCCGTCTCCCTTTCCAGTCGGAATGGCACTTAATACCGAAATGGTTATTGGACTTACGGGCCAGCTGGCTCTGTCCTGCTCCTGATTCCAGCAGACCCTGTGCCAGGGTAATACTCGCCGGTATCTTATATTTCTGCTGGTGTTTTACTGCCAGTGCGCTATAGGTATTTATATATTTCTGGTAAGAAGCCAGCTTACGCTGCGCATCCGCAGGAAAAAGAATAAGGAGAAAGGAGAAAGAAAAGAGGAGTCGTACAAAGCTTTTCATGATTTCAGACGGTAATATTGATTTTCGCAAATGTACATGTTTTTTGAAAATAATAATTACATTTGTTTTTAAACTCTATTAAAATGAAACGTAAAATTATATATCTTTTCACCATCTCTCTTTCGATTTTATGTTTAACCTCCTGCGGGTCCTCCCGCCGGACCCCATCCTCCCCGGCTGCCGTACGGGAAGTATCAGCCCGGCTGGGGGTACCGGTCACCTCCAAAGACAATTTCCGTCTCTACAGCGAAGCGGCTTCCTGGATCGGTACTCCTTACCGGTACGGAGGAACTTCCCGCAATGGGATTGACTGCTCCGGCTTCACTTCTCATATTTACCGGGAAGTGTACCGGAAAAACATCTCCCGTTCCACGACAGACATCCTCAAAAAGAATTGCCACAAGATCCGCAAGGGCAAACTCAGGGAGGGAGACCTTGTCTTTTTTAATACGACAGGAAAAAAGAAAAAAACCCCTACGCATGTCGGAATTTATTTAAAAGACGGCAAATTTGTCCATGCCAGCACCAGCAAAGGAGTGATGGTCAACCACCTCAGCGAACCTTATTACGCCCGCACCTGGCTCACCGGGGGAAGAGTCAAAAAATAATTGTCAATTTAAAAAGTGAACTATCTGCCGGAATGAAATGTTCGAGAACTGTAGAACATTAATAGTGAACAGTTATGGCAAGAAAAGTAATGCGTACTTTATGGGATATTAGCAGTGATGTACGGCGCGAAGCGACCTCCACTAAACCCATTGGAACAGTAGATGATTATACATACGGAGATATCGGCGATTTAAGGGAAAATATGATAGATGGTATTCCCGATGCAGCCAATGCAGATATTATCGTAGATGAAAACCAGAACGGTATTCCTGATAACATGGAAGATATGTCTGCCCAGGGCGAAGATTATATTGGCATCGATCCGGATACAGACGAAGATTTTGACTCCCGCTGCGGGTGTTGATCATCGTTCCCCGGCCTGACCACAAGTCAACAGATGCCGGTTTACCGGAGATTGTTAGATTCTATGATTTAAGTCCCGTAGGGACGCCCTATCTTAGCCCAGGGTAACGCCCTGGGTTTGAATCCGTTGTCTGTATTGAGTCCTGAAGGGACGGCATAAATTATAATCAATCTGTCGCTATTTTATTATGCCGTGCTTACAGCACTCCTTTTCTTCTTACTATCTATTACCCAGGGCGTTGCCCTGGGCTAAGATAAACCGTCCCTCCGGGACTTAATAAAAATCCGAAAGGAGAACTTAACAGCCCTGCGGCTTGACCGGGGACCGCATGAGAGCACGCCTGATCCTTTTTTTTATAGGGTGACTCAGGTCTGTTCCCCTGCGGTCCCGCATCAAGTGCGGGAACAAGGCCGGTTTTTTATTTATTCTCCATTCATTTATACCGGAATTTCAGTATTTTCCCGGAAAATGCCGGGACCTCAACCGAGTAGGGATACGCAGCCGTCAGGGTGCTGACATTTTTTTCGCCGGTCAGCAGGTCTGTTACAATAGCCGGTTTGTTATCTTCAAACTCCAATGCTTCAAAAGCCCCCGCCGGGATCTGTACCCGGGTCTGTTTCGGTTCTCCTGAGAAATTGGCCACCACCAGCAAAACTTCATTACGATACCTGCGTAAAAAAGCATATTGGGTACGCAGGTCAAACGAATCATTCCCTCCGTTGGCATACATCAGATCATGGAAATTTCCCTGGGTCACACTCTGTTTCTGTTGGGCGATAGTCAGGATCCGGCGATATTGCTCCCGCAACTCCTTCTGTTCCTCCGTCAGGCCCCCTCCGTCGCAGGCCCCTCCGTTGATCCAGTTACGGACACTCTCCATACTCCAGTAGTCGAAAATCGTTGTTCGTCCGTCCCGTCCGCTAAAGCCTTCTTCATCCATACCCCTTTCACCCAGTTCCTGCCCATTATAGATCATGACCGGATTGACATTCATCAGGGCCGAAACCATCAGGGCCGGAATACCGGCACGGGGCTGCCCGGCAAAAAAATCCGAAGCGATCCGCTGTTCGTCATGGTTTTCAAGGAAATTCAGCATTTTATCCTGGATCCCTTCCACTGCCTGCCAGCACGCCGAGATATCCGTAGCCGGTTTGTTCCGGCACATTACATCCCGCAGGGTATCATATAATCCGACCTTGTCATACAGATAATCGAAATGTCCGTTAAAAATATAGTTCCGGTATTCCCACGGATTATAAATCTCCGCGATAAAACACACCTCAAACTCCTTCTTTATTTCCGGAATCACCCAGTTCCAGAAAGCCACCGGCACCATTTCCGCCATATCACAACGGAAGCCATCGACCCCTTTCTGAGCCCAGAATTTCAGGATCTCATACATTTTCTTCCAGGTATCCGGATGAGGATCAAAACAGGTGGCTCCCCCATTCAGATAGTCTACTCCATAATTGAGTTTTACCGTCTCATACCAGTCATTTTTCCCCGGCCGGGCCGTAAAACAATCATTGCCGGTCACTTTTGCCGGAAATTCACTATATTCAAAGTCCTCATCCTTATCTCCGAAATGCAGTTCCAGCCATTGATCAGGCAGATAGTAAAAATTATTATGAGGATCAAATGCTTTGAAATGATTATCCTGTTGTCCCAGATCCTCTACAAACGGCAAACGCACATCGGAATGATACTGGCGTGCCACATGATTGGGCACAAAATCCATCAGGACTTTCATCCCCGCTTCATGCGTCCGTTCTATCAACGACTCAAACTCCTTCACCCGGTCCGGTATACTGTCCGCCAGGTCCGGGTCTATGTCATAATAATCTTTGATGGCATACGGTGACCCCGCTTTTCCTTTCACAATGGCCGCATGGTCACGTTGGATTCCATATACCGAATAATCGGTCTGGGTAGCATGTTCAATTACACCGGTATACCAGATATGGGTCGTGCCCAGTTCCCGGATTTTTGCGAGAGCCAACGGGGTAAAGGCCGAAAATTTACCAACTCCGTTCTGTGCCAGACTTCCGTTTTTCACCGGAGTTTCGTTCAGGTTCCCGAACAAACGGGGCATTACCTGGTAAATAATCATTTTATTCTTCATATTAGTCTGTTTTAGTATTTCCTTCAATTTATCCTCCTGCCCCTGGAAACAGCCCGGATCTCCGTTTTTCTATCTTATTGCCTTTGCATCGTCCCGGGTAATCCGAAACGGTTTCCGGCACGGCCGGCAAGTGCTTTCACCAATACTTCTATCCTGTTTTCCCTGACGACTTTTTCCAACGCTTTTACGGCAGCTTCATACCCAATATTCGCGATCAGGTCTACATTTTCCAGGTCAAACGTTTTGTAAAAACCGAATTCCTCCGCCTCGACCAGCACATCACACAGGAGCCGGTCCTCCAGGGTATTGGCCCGGAACATATAATGATACGAACGTTCGGCTATATGGAAAATAGTTTGTTTATATTTTTGAGGGATCAGCGGGCTGACATTCACCCCTATGATCCGTTCACACTCTTCCCGGATATTGGACACCGGGAAATTACGGAACAACCCGCCATCCACATAATTAATACCATCAATAACAACCGGATTGAAAATGATCGGGATACTACAGGAAGCAGTCACAGCCTCTACGACCGGCCCGCTCCGGAACTCCCGGCTCACACCATTGTCCAGATCTGTAGCAATGATCACCAGCGGAATCCGCAGGTCTTCTATCCGTTTGGTACGAAGATGTCTTTTCAGGAAGGAACGGAAACGTCCGCTGTCAAACAGACCCGCTTTGGGAATCTGAAACTGGGCAAATTCAGAGAATTCACGTCCGGTAAACAGTTCTTTCACCTCCTCAGCCGCATATCCATCAGCTAAAAGGGCACCCATAAATGCCACCACACTTGTACCAGAAATTATTGCCGGCATCAATCCACACTCCTCCAGGAGTTTATAAACGCCAATATGAGCAAAGCCTTTGGCTCCTCCTCCGCTAAGGACTAATCCTAATTTATACGTATTGGGAGCTGTTCCTTGTTTCATAGGGGTGTACTTCTTTTTACTGACACAAATATGCCTTTTTTTTTTAAAATGAAACATGATTATTCCGGAAAATGTTGACCTTGTTCCTAAATTTGGTTATATTTACCCATGTAGAACGTTAAAAACTGTGCTTATGATCACCACTATTTTCTGGCTGGTCCCAGCCGCATCTATTCTGGCTCTTCTTTTTGCCTGGTACTTCTTCCGGCAAATGATGAAAGAAGAAGAAGGAACTCCTACGATGGCCCGTATTGCTCAGTATGTAAGAGAAGGAGCCATGTCTTACCTGAAACAACAGTACAAAATCGTCGGATTGGTTTTTCTGGTTCTTGTGATCCTGTTCGCATTCATGGCTTTCGTGCTGAATGTCCAGAATGAATGGGTACCTGTCGCCTTCCTGACCGGCGGATTTTTCTCCGGGCTGGCCGGTTTCCTGGGCATGAAGACAGCCACCTATGCCTCCGCCCGTACCGCCAATGCCGCCCGGCAATCCCTCAACAAAGGATTACAGGTCGCTTTCCGCAGCGGGGCGGTCATGGGCCTGGTAGTCGTCGGGCTCGGTCTATTGGATATCTCGTTCTGGTATTACCTGCTCAATACATTGCTCCCGGCTGATGTACTGGATCCGACACACAAACTGTCTATTATTACCACAACAATGCTCACTTTCGGGATGGGAGCTTCCACCCAGGCATTGTTTGCCCGTGTCGGCGGAGGGATCTATACCAAAGCGGCCGACGTAGGAGCTGACCTGGTAGGAAAAGTGGAAGCCGGTATTCCGGAAGATGATCCCCGTAACCCCGCCACAATAGCCGATAACGTAGGCGACAACGTAGGGGATGTAGCCGGTATGGGAGCTGACCTGTATGAATCCTATTGCGGGTCTATCCTGGCGACTGCGGCGTTAGGCGCCGCCGCTTTTATCTCTTCGGGAAATGTGGAGCTACAATACAAAGCGGTGATCGCTCCTATGCTCATCGCGGCTGTGGGTATTCTGCTGTCTGTGCTGGGCATCTTTCTGGTACGGACCCAGGAGGATGCCAACATCAAACAACTTTTAAAAGCATTGGCCACCGGCACCCATGCCAGTTCCATCCTGATCGCCGGAGCCACCTTTGCCATCCTTTATTTACTGCGACTGGATAACTGGTTCCTGATCAGTTGCTCTGTGATCATAGGGTTGGTTACCGGCATTGTGATCGGACAGGCCACCGAATATTATACCTCCCAATCCTATAAACCGACCCGGAAAGTATCCGAAGCCGGACAAACCGGACCGGCTACCGTGATTATCTCCGGTATTGGAACCGGTATGTTGTCCACAGCCATTCCGGTGATTGCCGTCGTAACAGGAATTATCTGTTCCTATCTCTTCGCTGCCGGTTTTGATTTCTCGAATGTAGGTATGGGACTGTATGGGATAGGAATTGCCGCGGTAGGCATGTTATCCACATTAGGCATCACGCTGGCGACAGATGCCTACGGTCCGATCGCCGACAATGCAGGCGGAAACGCGGAAATGAGTGGCCTGGGGCCGGAAGTACGGAAACGGACAGACGCGCTCGATTCATTGGGGAACACCACGGCGGCAACCGGAAAAGGGTTTGCCATTGGTTCCGCCGCATTGACCGGCCTGGCTCTCTTAGCCTCTTATATAGAGGAGATCAGGATTGGCCTGCTACGGATTGGTGAAACGACGCTGGCTTTTCCGGATGGACGGACCATAGACCTGGCGAAAGCCACCTTTACCGATTTTATGGTCTACTACGACGTGACTTTAATGAACCCCCGGGTACTCTCCGGGATGTTCCTGGGATCTATGATGGCTTTTTTGTTCTGTGGTCTCACCATGAATGCCGTAGGCCGTGCGGCCGGATCTATGGTGGAAGAGGTACGCAGGCAATTCAGGGAGATGAAAGGGATCCTGACCGGTGAAACGACTCCCGACTATGCCCGTTGTGTAGAGATCTCCACCCGCGGAGCCCAACGGGAAATGATCCTTCCCTCTTTATTAGCCATTATTGCCCCTATCCTGACCGGCCTGGTCTTTGGGGTATCCGGTGTAGTAGGACTTCTGACGGGCGGGTTAAGCAGCGGCTTCGTATTAGCGATCTTTATGGCCAATGCGGGAGGTGCCTGGGACAATGCCAAGAAATATGTAGAGGAAGGAAATTTCGGAGGTAAGGGCAGCGAAGTGCACAAAGCCACCGTGGTAGGCGACACCGTAGGCGATCCTTTCAAAGACACATCCGGTCCCAGTCTCAATATCCTGATCAAACTCATGAGCATGGTGGCCATTGTCATGGCCGGCCTCACCGTAGCCTGGAGTATCTTTTAACCGGTCAGGCAACGAGCATGCCAGTAGAGTACGGTAGAAAAGAGGAACACAGAGACGTAGAAGTTCCCCTGCGGGGAGCGTGTGTAAAAACTCCGATCAAAAAGAAATGAGGTTATAAATTAATAGTAACGGATTTATTTCTGTTTTTTATTCCTGCAAGGAATATTGCAATAGCCCAGGGTTCAGCGAAGCGCTACCCTGGGTCAGGAACC
>JAJQES010000407.1 GCA_021201565.1 Tannerellaceae bacterium | reverse complement strand
AAGATATTCTTTATGGAATGTGGAAGATTCAAATAGTAGGTGTACCTGTTTTCTGCGATCTCTTTTTTCCGGAGATATTTTGTTGAAATATCCTGGCGGTTATTGGTTCGTATGGCTGTAATATACGGATAAGGAATATGGGGATTGTTTTGTAAATGCTGAGGTTCAAAGATGTGTATGGATTGGTTACCCGGAAAATAAACCGTTCCGGAGGAGGACACATATCCTCCGTGTAAGGTGTATTCCTGTGGAGGCATGTGAGGTGGTTTAATGGGTAAAAAAAGATCTCTTTCTTCGTTTAACTTATAGATACCGTTCCCGGTTGCCACCCAGATCCCTCCCCGTTTATCCAGTACCAATGAGCTGATATAACTTCCGGGTAATCCGTCGATACTGTGATATTGTTTGATCAGATGAAAGGTATGATCCAGCTTGTAAAGCCCGCTGCGGGTAGTGGCAATCCAGATATAATCCTTATCTGTCCGGATGGAAGAGATCGTTCCTAATGACTCTCCTTTCCCTTCCGGCTTTATTTTTTTTGCCAGGTTGCAGACTGTTTTTTTCTGAGAATCATATAAATAAAGGGAGTCACGCAATGTTCCGAATAAATAGGTTCCGGGGGATAACTCCCGGATGACGGTTACTTCCGGGAAAGAAATTGTTTTATTATCTACCGGAAATTGATTTGTTTTTTTGCCTTTATCTATCATCACCAGGTGTTCATCCGTAAAGGTTGGAACCCACAGTCTATCCAGCGAATCTATGTAAAGAGAAAAAATGTCATATTGTTTGAAGTCATATATCTTTTTATATTTTTTCTCCGGTATGGAAAATACATAAACAGCTCCGAAATGACTGCTGCAATAAATTGAATCTCCTTTCAGAAGGATACTTTTAAGGATGTTTTGTTCATAGTTGGAGGAGGATAAGGGATACAAGGTCTGGTCACCGGTTTGTATGTTACAAAACAGAAGTCCACCCCCCTCTGTTGCAAACCATATATTTCCCTCTTTGTCCTCCTGTGCATAGCCAATAGTACCGGTGAATTCGTGTGGAGTAATGACTGAGGAAGGTTTATAATAGGGACTATAAAAATTGATCCCAGCTGAATAAGTCCCTACCCAGAGGGTATTGTGTCTGTCCATAAGCAGACTATGGATAGAGAAATGGCTTAAACTGCCTTTTTCATCCATATTGATCTTGATGGGCCGGATCTCCCGGTCTGTAGAATGAAAGAGATGGAGGCCCCCAAACGTTCCGATCAGGATTTGATCCGGTTTATATTGGGTAAGAGCCCGTACAGAGTTATTATTTAATAAAGAGTTTGTATGGTCAAAATGGATAAGTTCTCCTGTTTTGGTTTGATAAATATAGATCCCTTCTGTTTCTGTCCCCAACAAAATGTCTCCGGATTCCATTTCCAGCATACAGTTGATCGTTGCCGGGAGAGAGTCTGTTCCGGAATTTAATTTTTCGTAGTGGAGCTTTAGCTCCCAGTTATTGTTATAAATATAGAACCCGGACCGGGTAGTTCCTACATAGATGTCTCCGTTCCTGCTTTGTAACACCGAATAAATGGCGGAATTTATCTCTTGCAGGAAGGATACCGGTTCAACGGTTTTGTCCGGATTACACCGGAATAACTGTCCGGCCTCTATTGCATATAGATTTCCATCCTGATGGCGCAGGAATTCACCGATTGTGTTGCTACAGGAAGGGATGTGATCCTGGGGATAGATACGCGTGATTTCTCCGGTATGTGCATCAATACAGTTTAACCCGTTACGTGTACCCAGCCAGATGTTTTTAGAGCTATCCTCTGAGATGGCACATACATATCCGTCGCTGACGGATGCCGGGTGATTTACCTCGTGTTGATAAATGGTAAAATGTTGTCCGTCATATTTATTGGCTCCATTGCGGGTCCCAAACCAAAGATACCCTTCTGAGTCCTGAAATATACATAACACTGATGTTTGGGAGAGCCCGTCTTTAACTCCTAATTGGGAAAAATAGAATTCATTCGCTCCTGTTGCGACAAAGAAAAGATTTGTGCAGAAAACAATAAACGATATGGAGATTTTGTTTTTCATGCGTATAAGTCAGGTCATATTTGTGTGTACTACAAAGTTAAGAAAAACTTTATATGTCTGGCTGTTTTTTGAAAAAATGAGATAATTTTACCCTTATTTGAGACAATATTACACGTCTGAAAAGAGAAACTCATTTATTTTTGTCGTTATTAAAACTATTCTATCATGAACACAAAAAGATTTCTTTTCGTTTTATTATTTATTACAATCCATCTGGTTGTCCGGGCTGACGGACGCATTACTTCCTCTTTTAATAGCGGTTGGTCATTTAAAAAGGGACCAGCTTTTCCTGAACTGGCTTTACATGGTCCGGCCTGGAATAATGGCTGGCAGGAAGTAGATCTTCCTCATACCTGGAATGCGAAAGATATGCAGATGTATGCAAATAACTTTTATGAAGGGACCGGCTATTACCGTAAAACATACGTATTACCAACAGAATGGAAAGAGAAGCGGATTTTTCTTCGTTTTGAAGGAGTAGGAGCCGTAGCGGAGGTATATGTGAACGGTACACTGGCGACTTCTCATAAAGGAGGGTATTCTGCTTTCTCCTGTGAAATCGGAACACTATTGAAGGCCGGTGAAGAAAATGAGATTATTGTAAAGGCAGACAATGCTTCCCGTCCGGATGTAATACCTGTCAATCATGTTCTTTTTGGGGTATATGGTGGTATTTACAGGCCGGTTTGGTTAATTGTTACAGACCCTTATAATATTTGTGTAACTGATAATGCTTCACCGGGGGTATATATTACACAGAAAAACGTATCTAAAAAGAAAGCGGATGTCGGAGTCAAAGTCAAACTGGATAATGCTACATTACAGCCTGCAAAATTAACTCTGAACAACTCTATATATGATCAATCCGGACGACTGGTCACCTCCGATAACCGCTCTTTTGATTTATCCCCACAGGGAGTACAAACAATAGAGTCTTCTTTTACAGTTAAAAATCCAACCCTTTGGCAGGCCCGGAAAAATCCGTATCTGTACAAAGTTGTCAGCCGGTTGTATAAAGACGGACAGTTAATTGACGAAGTGATTCAACCGTTGGGGTTAAGACATATCGAGATTAAAGCCGGTGATGGTTTCTATCTGAATGGGGAGAAGTATCCGATGTATGGTGTATGCCGCCATCAGGACTGGTGGGGTGTAGGGAGTGCATTGCTGAATGAACACCATGATTTTGACCTGGAAACCATTATGGATATAGGAGCTACTACGGTTCGGTTTGCACATTACCAACAATCGGAATACCTCTATTCAAAATGTGATTCACTGGGATTGATCATCTGGGCAGAGATCCCGTTTGTGAACCGGGTGTCGGGTCAGGAGTGGGAAAATGCACATAGCCAACTCCGGGAAATGATCCGGCAGGGGTTCAACCATCCTTCTATTTATGTCTGGGGACTTCATAATGAGGTGTACCGTCCCCATGAATATACCAAAGAGCTGACTAAATCACTCCATGATCTGGCTAAAACGGAAGATCCGGACCGGTATACAGTGGCTGTTAACGGATATGGACACATGGAGCATCCCGTCAACCTGAACGCTGATATTCAGGGGATGAACCGTTATTTCGGATGGTATGAGAAAACATTACAGGATATGAAACCCTGGATTGAAAATCTGGAAACGACTTATCCTCACCAATTGTTTATGTTGACGGAATATGGGGCGGATGCGAATATTCATCATCAGACTGAATATATCGGAGAGGCGTTGAACTGGACGAAAGAATTCTATCCGGAGACATTCCAGACTAAAACACATGAATATCAATGGAGTGTGATTGCGGACCATCCGTATATTATTGCTTCGTATCTGTGGAATATGTTTGACTTCTGTGCGCCTATGTGGAGCAGGGGAGGGGTTCCGGGGCGGAATATGAAAGGACTGCTTACTTTCGACCGGAAAATCAAAAAAGATTCTTATTTCTTTTATAAAGCCAATTGGAGTGATGATCCGGTGCTTCATCTGACCCAACGCAGAAATAAAGACCGGGAGAAAAAACAGACATCGATTACGGTGTATTCCAATATCGGTGTTCCGAGAGTTTTCCTGAATGAGAAGGAACTGACAGATATCCGCAAAGGATATACAGACATTCATTATGTGATTGAGGATGTTACGTTGGAAATGGGTACAAATATAATCCGGACGGTTGTTGAAAAAAACGGAGAGGTTTATGAAGATAAGATAGAGTGGATTTATACAGGGGAGAAAAACCGGGAGGCCGAAACCTTAAACAATAGAGAAGAACATTCCGGTTTTTAATTAATCCTGTTTCTGGAAAGGTCTGGGAGACCTAAAGGGTGTGTATTGAGTGACTCAATTGCGCACCCTTCTTTTTTAAGAATAAATAAAAAACAGATATGTTCCCAGTGAAGGCGGGGACCGCAGAAGAACAGACGTGAGTTATAAAATATAAAATAAACAAGGCCGGTTTTAATGCGGTTCCCGGTCAGGCCGGGAAATATGGATGGCTTTTTGGTACTTGTTAATAAATAAAGGCCTGGTTTAGTTTTCCCTGACAATAAATACCCAATCATTGCCACGGCCTGAAGACGGAGCCGTGATTTCTACCTGGTTCCCTGCTTCTTTTATTCCGGCATCGGAAATCTCTCCGGTTCTGGGATTCATCCATTGAGTGGTAATTCCCTGGGAAAAGCCGGATAAACGAAGAGTCATTTTCCCTCCCCGGGGCATATATACCAATAAATGGTCTGTACCTTTCAAAGCCGTTATTTTTTGTTCCATAGATTCATTTGCAGAAAGGATCACTTCCTGCGCGGGTGTACGTTCGTTCCAGGAGAAGTGCTCTAATAGTTTGCGGGCATGGATTACCTGTGTAGCCCCCGGCAGATTGAGGGATTGTTTCCATTCTCCCCGCGCATGTCCCTCCGGGGTACGGCCAGGTGCCAGCATTTGCCAGACATCATGGCATCCGTAGGTATGGCCACAGGCACCTGAGAAGAGACTCCAGTACATAGCCATGCGTGTATCTGTATCGTCAAACCACCCCAGCGAATCGGGTAGCCAACAGACCGGATGATTTTCGTAACGGGGTTCACCATCTAAAACCGGTTTCTTTGTTTCACGGTTGTAGTCCTTCTTAAGAAGTTTGTCATATATTTCATAATTCTGCTGGCAATGGCCTGTCTGAAGCATATTGAAATCAAGCCAGGAAGCATTGTGAAACCATTCGGAAGAAGAGGCTTCTCCGGAAGGGTGGAAAGTGATCAGATGATTTTTATCTGCACTACGTAGACCTTTTCCTAATGCGTCCCATATCGGATAGTTTCTACCGCCTCCCAAACGGTCACCTCCATTGATCCAGATAATATTTTTGAAGTTTTTATATCGTTTGCCTAACCAGGCACCGTATGCCTGGGCGTACGCCGGGGTAAATATTTCAGGACCTTTTCCCCATTCTTTGTCTACTTTGTCTCCCCAGGTGGGAAGGAGAGCCATGTAAAGTCCTTTTGTTTCTGCCAGACGAATGATCTTGTCTACCCATTTGAAATAGTTTTCGTTGGGTTCGATGTGTTCAATGTCTTTCAGAGGGAGTTCACCCAGTGCGTTGGGAGTAAAAAGGCCATCCAGTTCAGGGAGGAGTACTGCCTGGATCACGGTAAATCCTTTCGATCTGCGATCTTCCAGATAGAATTCAATCTCTTCATCTGTCAACCGGTGGAACAGTTCCCAGGCTGTATCCGCCAGATAGAGAAAAGGTGTTCCATCTTTATGCTGCAGATAAGTCCCCTCCCGGGATACCTGTAAAGGTCCCGGTTTCATATTTACGGAAGGTCCCTGCCATTCTTCGGCCCACACAGGGAACACCAGGAGACAGATAAAAGAGATAAGGAGTGTTTTTGATACTCGCATCGTATTTGTTTTTGACATGTTTATAAAATAGATAAAAGTAGGGAGCATTCCGGAGCAAATATAAGAATTTTAATTACATCTTCGGAAGTCAAATCTGTTAACGGCCTGTTTGAAACGTTCAATGTACGCTTTTTATCTTTTTCTTCAGGAAGCAGTGGGTTGTTTTTGTTCTGTTTACGTTTTCTTTTTAGAATGATAAAAGGTGTGTATGATTAAAAAGCTTTATCTTTGCCGTGAACCAATCGTGTATAATCCATGAAAGTATTAAAGCTTATTTCAAATGATCCCTGGCTTGCTCCTTTTGAAGCGGCTGTTGAGGGAAGATCTCAGTATGTAAAAAATAAGGAGAATGTGTTAACACAGGATGGTAAGATCAGCTTGTCAGACTTTGCCTCCGGTTATCTTTATTTTGGTTTACATAAGACGCCTGCGGGTTGGGTCTTCCGGGAATGGGCTCCTAATGCAACAGCTATTTACCTGATCGGTACTTTCAACAATTGGAAAAAAGAGGAAGCCTACCGGATGAAACGGTTGGAGAATGGGGTATGGGAAATCATTTTACAGGAAAATCTGCTACATCATGAGGATATTTTCAAATTATGGATGGAATGGGACGGCGGTGCCGGTGAACGTATTCCGGCCTGGATACGCCGGGTGGTGCAGGATGAAGTAACAAAGGTGTTTAGTGCACAGGTATGGAATCCGGACCATCCTTATCAGTTTAAAAACAAAAAGTTTACTCCTAACACTGCTCCGTTACTTATTTATGAGTGCCATATTGGTATGGCAACCAATCAGGAGCGGGTAGGTACTTACAAAGAGTTTACACAAAACATATTGCCCCGGGTAAAGAATGACGGATATAATGCAATCCAGATTATGGCTATTCAGGAACATCCGTATTATGGGTCATTCGGATATCATGTAAGTAGTTTCTTTGCAGCCTCTTCCCGGTTTGGAACTCCCGATGAGTTAAAGGAACTGATTGACACGGCTCACGATATGGGCATTGCGGTGATTATGGATATTGTGCATAGCCATGCGGTGAAGAATGAAGTGGAAGGGCTGGGGCGGTTTGACGGATCGTATGACCAGTATTTTTACGGAGATAGCCGCCGGGAACATCCGGCCTGGGATTCGCTTTGTTTTGATTATGGAAAGAATGAGGTTCTTCATTTCTTATTATCCAACTGTAAATTCTGGTTGGATGAATATCGTTTTGATGGCTTCCGTTTCGACGGGGTTACCTCTATGCTTTATCATAGTCACGGATTGGGTGAAAGTTTTACGAATTATGCCGACTATTATAATAACGGGCAGAATGTAGACGCAATTGCGTACCTTACCCTGGCCAATAAACTGATCCATGAGGTCAATCAAACGGCCATCACAATTGCCGAAGAGGTAAGTGGTATGCCGGGATTAGCCATGAAACCGGAAGATGGGGGGTATGGGTTTGACTACCGGATGGCGATGAATGTGCCGGACTACTGGATCAAGATGATCAAAGAGAAAAAAGATGAAGAATGGCATCCCTCTTCTATCTGGTGGGAAACCACAAACCGCCGCGCGGATGAAAAAACGATTAGTTACGCAGAGAGTCATGACCAGGCTCTTGTGGGAGATAAGACCATTATTTTCCGTTTGATTGATGCGGATATGTATTGGCACATGCAGAAAGATGACCATACGTTTACCGTGGAACGGGGAATTGCTTTACATAAGATGATTCGTTTAGTGACTGTTTCGACAATCAATGGTGGGTATCTGAACTTTATGGGAAATGAGTTTGGGCATCCCGAATGGATTGATTTCCCACGGGAAGGAAACGGCTGGTCGCATAAGTATGCCCGCCGTCAATGGGAACTGGTGGACAATCCGGATCTGAAATACCAGTATCTGGGTGCTTTTGATAAGGCGATGCTGGAAGTTATAAGCAGTGTGAAAGATTTCCAGAAGACTCCGATTGTAAAGATCTGGGATAGCGACCAGGAACAGGTTCTGGCTTATATGCGGAAAGACCTGGTATTTGTCTTTAATTTTAGTCCGGCTACTTCTTATAGTGACTATAAATTATTGACCCCTCCGGGAGAGTATGAGGTGATCCTGAATACGGATGCGAAAGAATTTGGTGGGTTTGGTTTGTCGGATGATACAATTCCTCACTTTACACTGCCGGATCCGTTATACAGGAAAGAGGGAAAAGAGTGGCTGAAGGTATACATCCCGGCCCGTAGCGCGATCGTATTGAGAAAAAAGTGATTTTTACAAAAAAGTATAGGGTACGCAGATCACATAGAAAAACGCAGGAAAATATTTAAAAATATAATCTGCGTTTTTCTATGTAATCTGCGTGCTATTTCGATATTACTGATACTTTTTTATTCGTAATTACTCTATCAATTATAAAACTAAAAATTAGTTAGACCTATGTTG